>NZ_JAEVHJ010000063.1:0-26692 GCF_016802855.1 Micromonospora sp. ATA51
CTGGTGGGCCTGCTCGGCCCGGAGGCGGTGGCCGGGCACGCCGCCCCGGAGTGGTGGGGGCGCTACCCGTTCGGCCCGGGCGAGACCGCGCTGCGGATCCCGCTGCCCCCGCCGACGGGTCCACCCCGACCACCCCTCGGTCCTCGCCGCCCGACCATCCCTCGATCGCCCGGCGGTCGGTCGGGCCGGCCGCGGCGGGCAGCCTCGTGGTGCTGCTGGAGGGCGGCCCGGCCGACGTCGCGGAGCGCGTGGAGCGGCTGGTGGGCCTGCTCGGCCCGGAGGCGGTGGCCGGGCACGCCGCCCCGGAGTGGTGGGGGCGCTACCCGTTCGGCCCGGGCGAGACCGCGCTGCGGATCGAGGTGCCCATCAACGACCTGCACGCGGCGGTGTACGCGCTGCGCGACGCCGCCGGCAGCGCGGTGCCGGTCCGCGGCTCGGCCGGTATCGGCACGGTGCACGCCGCGCTGCCCGGGTCCCTGCCGCCCGACCGGGTGGCGTCGATCGTCGCCGCGGTGCGCGGGGTGCTGCTGGCCCGGCGGGGCCGCTGCGTCGTGGTGGCCGCGCCGGCGCCGGTCCGCCGGGTGGTCGACCTCTGGGGCGACCTGCCCACGCTGCCCCGCCTGCGGGCGGCCAAGGAGCACCTCGACCCGCACCAGCGCCTCGCCCCCGGCCGCCTCCCCGGCGGTCTCTGACCTCCGTTGTCAGAGGGCGTCGTTGCGGAGGACCAGGATGGCGATGTCGTCGCGGGGGGCCTCCACCGAGAAGCCGATCGCGGTGGCGCGCAGCCGGGCGGCGACCACGTCCGCCGAGTAGCCGGCCAGCGGGGCGGCCGCGTCGCGCAGCCGCTCGGTGCCGAAGAGCTCCCGGCCGCGCCGGCGCTCGGTCACCCCGTCGGTGTAGAAGATCAGCGCGTCGCCCGGGCCGAGCGAGATCTCGGCGGTGGGCGTGGCGATCGAGTCGAGCAGCCCGAGCGCCGTGCCGCCGGTGCCGACGAAGTCGGCGCCACCACCGCCGCTCAGCAGCACCGGCCGGTCGTGGCCGGCCAGGTGCAGGGCCACGTCGAGCTGGTCGCCCCCGGCCGGCCCGACCGCCGCCAGGGCCAGCGTGCAGTATCGGCCGCCGCCCCGCTCGACCAGCGTCTCGTTCAGCCGGCTCAGCACCTCCGGCAACGGCTTGCCGTCGCCGACCAGCACCCGGATCACGTCGCGGACCAGCCCGGTGACCGCCGCCGCCTGGACGCCCTTGCCGGACACGTCACCGATGACCACCAGCCAGCGGCCGTCCGGCAGCGGCACCACGTCGTAGAAGTCGCCCCCGACCTCGGCGTCGTCGCCGGTCGGGACGTACTCGGCGGCGAAGCCGATGCCCTCCACCACCGGGAGCACCGGCGGCAGCAGCGACTGCTGGAGGGTCTGCGCGACCCGGCGCCGTTCGGCGTGGATCCGGGCGTTCTCGATCGCCAGGGCGGCCCGGCGGGCCACGTCCTCCAGCACCGAGACCTCGTCCGGGTCGTGCCGGTGCCGCTGGTGCCGGCCGACGGCCAGCGTGCCGAGCCGCTGGCCGCGGGCGATCAGCGGGACGGCGAAGCCCTCCATCGGGGCGCCGAGCGGGACCTGCGACGCGCTCCGCGACGCCTCGCGCAACCGGGCCTGGATCGAGTCCGGCCCGGTCTCCTGGAGCACCTTGTGCAGCTGCGGCAGCACCGACTCGTCGGCGTGGCTGGCCGCGGCGAGCCGCAGCCGACCCCACTCGTCGGTGGTGTGCACCGCGCACCACTGGCCGAGCCGGGGCACCACCAGCTGCGGGATGAGCGCCATGGTCAGCTCGACGTCGAGGGACTGGGCGAGCAGCTCGCTCGCCTCGGCCAGGAAGGTCAGCCAGGCCGACCGGCGTACGTCCGCCCGGCGCAGCCGATCGTTCTCCAGGTGCAGCGAGAGCCGCTCGGCCGCCAGCACCGCGAGCGGTCGGGCGTACGCGGACGGTGCCGCGTCCAGCTCCAGCTCTCCCGCGTACGGGCGGTGCACGGCCAGCGGCACCCGGACCAGCTCGTTGTCGTCCCGGGGCTGCCGGCCGTACCGGGCCAGGACCTGGGTGCCCTGCCCGTCGCCCCGGTCCAGCCGGACCACGCCACCGGCCGCGCCGACCATCTCCGCCAGCCGGGTCACCAGACCGGTCGCGAACTCCGGCAGCGGGTCCTCCGCGTACGGATCGGGGCTGATCTGCATCAGCTCGCTCATCGCGGCCGCGCTCGGCGCGTCGCGCGTCGCGTCGTCGCCGTCGGCGAGGTGGCTGTGCGCCTCCGCGGCCGCCGTCCGCCGCTCCGGCGGCGCGGCGTCGTGCCGGTCCAGCCGGAACCAGACACCCTTCCCGGTGGGCAGGTAGGTGGTGCCCCAGCGGCTGGCGAAGTGGTCCACCAGCAGCAGGCCGCGTCCCCGCTCGGCGACCTCGGTGATCTCGTCGGAGACGTTGCGGACGCCGACCACCAGCTCGTCCACCGGCCCGGCCGCGAAGTCCGAGACGGTCACCGTCAGCCCGGTCTCGTCCGCCGCGACCTCGATGTCCAGCTCGGTGCGGGCGTGTTCGACCGCGTTGGTGGAGAGTTCGGTGGTGAGCAGCAGCGCCTCGTTGAGCAGCTCCTCGAGGTCCGCCTCGGCGAGCACGGACCGGACGAGGGCCCGGGCGGCGGCGGGCGTACGCCGGTCGGCGGGCAGCCGGACGCTACGGACATGACTGTCCGAGTTGTCGGTCATGCCCGGTTCCGCCTCCGCTGACACCTCCGTATCCTCCACCGCCGTCGCCCCGGCTGCCAAACCCCCTGCCGATTGCGCGGGCCGCACCCGCGACGCCCACCGATGGGGCGGAGCGCCGGGGGCCGGGCGGCGGGCCGCTCGGACGGCGCGTGGGAGTGGCGGCTGCGCGCACGTCGTAGCCTCGACGGCGGCACGGGCAGAATGGTGGGATAGGCGCGTGTCGGTACGAGCCGGGCCCCGAGCTGAGCGAGGAATGATGACCACGGCGAAACAGTCGACAGCCGCGGATCCGTCCGCCCCCGATCACGAGGTGCTGCTCGGTGAGCTGGTGGAGGCCCTGCGGCGGGTGCGCAGCGGCGACCTCAAGGTCCGGCTGCCCGCCGGGCCGGCCTGGCCGCCGAGGTCGCCGACGCCTTCAACGACGTGGTGTCGCTGCAGGAGCGGCAGCACCTCGACCTGCGCCGGATCAGCCGGATCGTCGGGCGGGACGGCCGGCTCACCGAACGCCTCGACGACGAGGGCCTGGACGGCTCGTGGGCGGAGGGTCAGCGGGCGATCAACTCGCTGATCGACGACCTGGGCCGCCCCACCACGGAGATCGCCCGGGTGATCGTGGCGGTGGCCGACGGCGATCTCTCCCAGCACATGGCGCTGGAGATCGACGGCCGCCGCTGCGCGGTGAGTACCTGCGCATCGGCCGCACGGTGAACACCATGGTCGACCAGCTCTCGTCCTTCTCCAACGAGGTGACCCGGGTGGCCCGCGAGGTGGGCACCGAGGGCAAGCTGGGCGGCCAGGCCGACGTCCGCGGCGTCGCCGGCACCTGGAAGGACCTCACCGACTCGGTGAACACCATGGCGTCGAACCTGACCGGCCAGGTGCGTTCGATCTCCCAGGTGGCGACCGCGGTGGCCAAGGGCGACCTGTCGCAGAAGATCACGGTCGGGGCGCGGGGCGAGGTCGCCGAGCTGGCCGACACGATGAACTCGCTCACCGACACGCTGCGGCTCTTCGCCGAGCAGGTGACCCGGGTGGCCCGGGAGGTGGGCACGGACGGCAAGCTCGGCGGTCAGGCGGAGGTGCCGAACGTCGCCGGCACCTGGAAGGACCTGACCGACAGCGTCAACTCGATGGCGTCGAACCTGACCAGCCAGGTGCGCAACATCGCCCAGGTCTCCACGGCCGTGGCCAAGGGCGACCTGTCGCAGAAGATCACGGTCGCCGCGCAGGGCGAGATCCTGGAGCTGAAGGACACCGTCAACACGATGGTGGACCAGCTGTCGTCGTTCGCCGACGAGGTGACCCGGGTGGCCCGTGAGGTGGGCATCGAGGGGAAGCTGGGCGGCCAGGCCCAGGTGCGGGGCGTCTCCGGCACCTGGCGCGACCTGACGGAGAACGTCAACCAGCTCGCCGGCAACCTGACCAGCCAGGTCCGCAACATCTCGCAGGTCTCCACGGCCGTCGCGAAGGGCGACCTGTCGCAGAAGATCACCGTGGATGCCCAGGGCGAGATCCTGGAGCTGAAGAACACGGTCAACACCATGGTGGACCAGCTGTCGTCGTTCGCCGACGAGGTGACCCGGGTGGCCCGCGAGGTGGGCACCGAGGGCAAGCTGGGCGGTCAGGCTCAGGTCAAGGGCGTCAGCGGCACGTGGCAGGACCTGACCGACAACGTGAACTCGATGGCGTCGAACCTGACCAGCCAGGTGCGCAACATCGCCTCGGTCACGACGGCGGTGGCCAAGGGCGACCTGTCGCAGAAGATCACCGTCGACGCCCGGGGCGAGATCCTGGAGCTGAAGTCGACGGTGAACACGATGGTGGATCAGCTGTCGTCGTTCGCGGACGAGGTGACCCGGGTGGCCCGTGAGGTGGGCACCGAGGGCAAGCTGGGCGGTCAGGCTCAGGTCAAGGGCGTCAGCGGTACGTGGCGGGACCTGACCGACAACGTGAACTCGATGGCGTCGAACCTGACCAGCCAGGTGCGCAACATCGCCTCGGTCACCACGGCGGTGGCCAAGGGCGACCTCGGCCAGAAGATCACGGTGGACGCGCAGGGCGAGATCCTGGAGCTGAAGAACACCGTCAACACCATGGTGGACCAGCTCTCGTCGTTCGCCGACGAGGTGACCCGGGTGGCCCGAGAGGTCGGCATCGAGGGCAAGCTCGGCGGCCAGGCGCAGGTGAAGGGCGTCTCGGGCACCTGGCGGGACCTCACCGAGAACGTCAACCAGCTCGCCTCGACGCTGACCACCCAGCTCCGGGCGATCGCCCAGGTCTCCACCTCGGTCACCCGGGGCGACCTGACCCAGCGGATCGCGGTCAAGGCGCAGGGCGAGGTCGCCGAGCTGAAGGACAACATCAACCAGATGATCGTCACCCTTCGGGAGACGACCAAGAAGAACGCCGAGCAGGGCTGGCTGGACTCCAACCTGGCCCGGATCAGTGGTCTGCTCCAGGGCCAGCGGGACCTCGGCGAGGTCTGCCGCATGATCATGATGGAGGTGACCCCGCTGGTCGACGCGCAGCTCGGCGCGTTCTTCCTGACGGACAGCTCCGACGGGAGCATGCGACTGCGGTTGACCGCCTCGTACGGCTACGTGGCGCGGGGACACGACGTGACGTTCGGTCCGGGGGAGGGGCTGGTCGGGCAGGCCGCGCTCTCCCGCCGGACGATCCGGGTCAAGGCCCAGCCCGACGGTCGGCTCGTCCTCCGCTCCGGACTGGCCGAGACGCCCCCGGCCGACCTGGTGGTGCTGCCGATCCTCTTCGAGGGCGAGCTGCTCGGCGTGATCGAGTTCGCCAGCGTGACCACCTTCTCCGAGCTGCACCTGTCGTTCCTGGAGCGGCTGGTGCTCACCCTCGGCCTCGCGGTCAACACGATCCAGGCCAACCGGCGTACGGAGGAGCTGCTGGCCCAGTCCCAGCGGCTCGCGCAGGAGTTGCAGGAGCAGTCGGCCGAGCTGCAGCGCACCAACGCCGAGCTGGAGGACAAGGCCCAGCTGCTCTCCGAGCAGAAGGGCAACATCGAGACGAAGAACCGGGAGATCGAGCTGGCCCGGCTCGGCCTGGAGGAGAAGGCGCAGCAGCTCACCCGGGCGTCGGCGTACAAGTCGGAGTTCCTGGCGAACATGAGCCACGAGTTGCGTACGCCGCTGAACTCGCTGCTGCTCCTGTCCCGGTTGCTGGCCGAGAACTCGGAGCAGAACCTCACCCGCAAGCAGATCGAGTTCGCCCGGACGATCCACAGCGCCGGTTCGGACCTGCTCTCGCTGATCGACGACATCCTCGACCTGTCCAAGATCGAGGCGGGCCGGATGGACGTCGAGCCGACCGAGGTGCGGTTCTCCGAGATCCGCGGATACGTCGAGCAGGCGTTCGCCCCGCAGGCCGAGGAGAAGGGCCTCGACTTCCAGGTCCGGGTGGCGAAGGACCTGCCGCCGGCGCTGGTCACCGACGCCCAGCGGTTGCAGCAGATCCTGCGCAACCTGCTCTCCAACGCGGTGAAGTTCACCGACAACGGCGCGGTGACGCTGCGGATCGCCCCGGCCGCGGAGAACGCCGTCTTCGACGTGCCGGCGCTGACCAATGCCCGGCAGGTCATCGCGTTCACGGTGATCGACACGGGCATCGGGATCTCGGACGACAAGCTGTCGCTGATCTTCGAGGCGTTCCAGCAGGCGGACGGCACCACCAGCCGCCGGTACGGCGGAACCGGGCTGGGCCTGTCGATCAGCCGGGACCTGGCCCGGCTGATCGGCGGGACGATCACCGTGTCGTCGGCGCCCGGGCAGGGTTCGACGTTCACCCTCTTCGTACCGGACGTGCTGGCGCCGGACGCGGTGGTGGCGCCGGCGCCGCCGTCGCCGAGCCGCGCGGGCCTGCCGTCGTCGCTGCTCATGCCGATGGAGCTGCCGCAGCCGCCGGAGACCCCGGCGACCCGGCGGCTGGAGGGAGCGACCGTGCTGATCGTCGACGACGACGTCCGCAACGTCTTCGCCCTGACCTCCGCATTGGAACTGCACGGGATGACCGTGTTGTACTCGGACAACGGGGTGGACGGGGTCCGCCTGCTGGCCGAGCATCCGGAGGTGGACATCGTGTTGATGGACGCGATGATGCCGGACCAGGACGGGTACGAGACGACCCGGCAGATCCGGCGCAACCACCGCTTCGCGGACCTGCCGATCGTCTTCCTGACCGCGAAGGCGATGCCGGGTGACCGCGAGTCGGCGCTCGCGGCCGGGGGTAGCGACTACATCACCAAGCCGGTCGACCTGGACGAGCTGATCGAGTTGATGGCGTCGTGGGTCAGCGGCAGCCGAGGCGAGGAGTATTCGTGACACAGATGGCCAAGGCGCTGCTGGTGGACGACCGGCGGGAGAACCTGATGGCCCTGGAGGCGATCCTCCAGGGGCTTCCGGTGCAGTCGGTCGCCGTGGAGAGCGGCGAGGCGGCGCTCAAGCAACTGCTGGTGGACGACTTCGCGGTGATCCTGCTGGATGCCCAGATGCCGGACATGGACGGGTTCGAGACGGCCAGTCACATCAAGCGGCGGGAGCGGACCCGGCACGTACCGATCATCTTCCTCACCGCCGCGGACAAGGACGCCCAGCTCGCGCTGCGGGGCTACGCGGTCGGCGCGGTGGACTACCTGACCAAGCCGTTCGACCCGTGGGTGCTGCGGGCGAAGGTGTCGGTCTTCGTCGAGCTGTGGGTGAAGACCCGGCAGCTCGCCGCCCAGTCCGACGTGGTGCGGGAGCGGGACGCCCAGTGGCGGGTGCTCACCGAGGCGGTGGACGAGGCCACCGCCCTGCTGCGCGGCGACGACGGCCCGGAATCCCGGGAGCGCGCGGTGGACATCCTCGAGCAGGCCCGCTGGGGCAACAGCGCCTGACGGTCAGGCGTCGGCCCGGTCGCCGTGTCCCGTCGCGGCGCGCCGGGCCCGCCACCGCTCGCCGAGCGAGTCGATCTCCTCCTGTACGAAGAGGAAGAAGTCCCGCATCTCGCTGACCCGCTCGCCGCCGGGGGTCTCCCGCCCGGCCAGGGCCGCCACCCCGCCCGCGGCGATGTCGATGAAGTTCTTGTAGAGCCCGGTCTTGGTGATCGTGGCCTCGTACCAGGGGTTGTCCGGCATCCGGTAACGGTCCCGCCGGGAGCCCTTCACCGGCTCGCGGACCAGCATGGCGAACTGGGTGAGGTAGCGGACCGCGCCGGAGACGGCCGCGGCGCTCACGCCCAGCCGCTCGCCGATCTCACCGGCGGTGAGCGGCCCGTCGGCGCTCATCACGGTGAAGAGCACGCGGGCGGCCATCCGGGGGAAGCCGACGTCCGCGAAGGCCATCGCCATCCGTTCGACGAAGAGGTGGATCTCCTCCTCGTTCCGGGCGGGGTGGCGGTCGTCAGCCATCGGCGGATGCTCCTCACTGCCATGTCCTGGACCCGATCGTGCCTCAGGTCTCACAGTCTTCACAAGTCTGTGAAACGAGCGTAGCTTCCAAATCATGGAAACTCCGATTGAGGTGTCCGGCCTGGTGAAGACCTTCGGCCGGACCCGGGCGCTCGACGGACTCGACCTCACCGTCCGCGCCGGGGAGGTGCACGGCTTCCTGGGCCCCAACGGCTCCGGCAAGTCGACCACCATCCGGGTGCTGCTCGGCCTGCTCCGGGCGGACGCGGGGGCCGTCCGACTGCTCGGCGGCGACCCCTGGCGGGACGCCGTCGCCCTGCACCGACGGCTGGCGTACGTCCCCGGCGACGTCACCCTCTGGCCCAACCTGTCCGGCGGCGAGGTGATCGACCTGCTCGGCCGGATGCGCGGCGGGCTGGACCCGAAGCGCCGGGCCGAGCTGCTGGAATCCTTCGAGCTGGACCCGCGCAAGAAGGGCCGGGCCTACTCCAAGGGCAACCGGCAGAAGGTCGGCCTGGTCGCCGCCCTCGCCTCCGACGTCGAACTGCTCATCCTCGACGAGCCGACCTCCGGGCTGGACCCGCTGATGGAGGAGGTCTTCCAGCAGTGGGTGAGCCGCGCCAAGTCCGACGGCCGGACCGTGCTGCTCTCCAGCCACATCCTGGCCGAGGTGGAGGCCCTCTGCGACCGGGTGACGATCATCCGCAACGGCCGGAACGTGGAGACCGGCACCCTCGGCGAGCTGCGTCACCTGCACCGCACCGCGATCGACGCCGAGCTCGCCGGGCCGCTGGACGGCCTCGCCACCCTGCCCGGCGTGCACGACCTGCGGGTCGAGGGCAACCGGGTGCGCTTCGACGTGGACACCGCCGCGCTGGACGCCGCGCTGCGCCGGCTCACCGAGATCGGCGTACGCAGCCTGGTCAGCCAGCCGCCCACGCTCGAGGAGCTGTTCCTGCGGCACTACGAGTCGACCGGCGCCGAGGCGACCCGATGAGCACCCTCACCGGCACCCGTCACCTGGTCCGCCTGATCCTGCGCCGGGACCGCGTCCTGCTGCCGCTCTGGGTGCTGGTCCTCGCCGTGCTGCCGATGTCGTACGCGGCCAGCTTCTTCGAGCTCTTCCCGACCGCCGCCGAGCGGGCCGCGTACGCCGCCGGCACCGCCCGCAACCCGTCGATCGTCGCGCTCCTCGGCCCGGTGTACGGCGAGAGCGTCGGCGCGCTCACCGCCCAGCGTGGCGGCTTCCTGCTGGTGATCATCGCGCTGGCCAGCCTGCTCACCGTCATCCGGCACACCCGCACCGAGGAGGAGGCCGGCCGCCGGGAACTGCTCGGCGGCACCGTGCTCGGCCGGTACGCCGGCCTGACCGCCGCCCTGCTCGTGACGTACGCGGCCAACCTGCTGCTCGGCCTGCTCACCGCCGGCGGGCTCGTCGCCACCGGCCTGCCGGCCGCCGGCTCGCTGGCGTACGGGCTGGCCGGCGCGCTGGTCGGGATCGTCTTCGCCACCGTCGGCGGGCTCGCCGCCCAGCTCACCGAGACGGCGGGCGGGGCACGGGGGATCGCGATCGCCGTCCTCGGGGCAGCCTTCGCGCTCCGCCTCGCCGGTGACGCGGCGGAGCGCGAGTGGCTGAGCTGGCTCTCCCCGCTGGGCTGGGCGCCCCGCATCCGGGCGTACGAAGGCGACCGGTGGTGGGTGGCGGCGCTGTCGGTGGGGCTGTCCGCGCTGCTCGCCGCCGTCGCGTACCCGTTGTCGGTGCGCCGCGACCTGGGTGCCGGGCTGCTGCCGCCCCGGCTCGGGCCGGCCACCGCCGGGCGCGCCCTCAGCGGGCCGTCCGGCCTGGCCTGGCGCCTGCACCGCGGGCAGATCCTCTGGTGGTCGGTCGGCTTCGGCCTGCTCGGGCTGATCCTCGGCGGGGCGGCGAAGGCCGCCGGCAGCTCGGTCGAGGGCAACCCCCAGCTGGAGCAGATCATGACCAGGATCGGTGGCGCCTCCGGGCTGGCCGAGGCGTACCTCGGGGCGACGCTGAGCCTGGCCGGGCTGGCCGCCGCCGGCTACGGTATCCAGGCCGCGCTGCGGATGCGGGCGGAGGAGACCGACGGGCAGGCTGAGCCGGTGCTGGCCACCGGGGTGACCCGGACCGGCTGGCTCCTGTCGCATGTGTTGTTCGCCCTGGTCGGGCCGGCGGTGGTGCTCGCCGTCACCGGTTTCGCGACCGGCCTGACCTACGGGATCAGCGTCCACGACGTGCCGGGCGAGCTGCCCCGGCTGGTCGGCGCCGCGCTGGCGCAGCTGCCGGCCGCCTGGGTGCTGGCCGGCCTCGCCGTGCTGCTCTACGGGCTGCTGCCCCGGCTCGCCCCGGTGGCCTGGGCGGTGCTCGCGGTCTGCGTGCTGCTCGGCCAGCTCGGCGCGGTGCTGGAGCTGAGCCAGTGGCTGCTGGACCTCTCCCCGTTCACGCACACCCCGCAGGTGCTGGGCGACCACTGGCACGCCACCCCGCTCTGGCTGCTGACCGCCCTGGCCGCCCTGCTGTCGGCCACCGGCCTCACGGCCTTCCGCCACCGCGACACCCCCACCACCTGACCCCGCCCCCAGCTTCGGTTGATCATGAAGTTGTTGTCCCGCGCCTCGGCGCGTCGCGGCAACAACTTATGATCGACGGGGGTGAGGCGACCCCGGGCGGAGGCAGTGGGAGGGGTGGGTCAGGGGGCGGTTTCGTTGCGGATCATCAGGGCGGAGCGGAGGCCGGTGATGTCGAGGACGCGGAGGAGGAAGTCGCCGACGTTGCTCAGCACCAGCAGGCACTGCGCGTGGCTGGCCTTGCGGCTGAGCACCACCAGCGTGCCGAGGCCCTGCGAGTCGCAGAAGGTGACCCCGCCCAGGTCGAGCACGATGCGCGGCGGGGGGTCGGCCAGCACCTCATTGACGACTGTCGACAGCTGGGCGGCCGTGAGCATGTCGATCTCACCGGCGAGGCGAAGAACAACTTCGTCACCCGTCCGGTGTACCGTGATGGACAGTTCGGCACGATCCACCCGGTCACCCTATCGCGATCTCGACCACCCGGCCCGCCGAGCCTGCCCCGGTTGCGCGTCCGACCCGGTGCCGACCGCCGGCCCCGGCTGATCTTCGTCCCGCTCGGCCGACCCGCACGCGGGTGAGCCCGGTAACCCCGGTGCGGGGTGGCTGCCGATTCCCCGGCGGGCGCTGACACAATGGCGGCATCGTGACCGATACCCTTTCCGCCGGATCCGGCCGCTACCCAGCCGACGCGCCGGCCTCCGAGGCCCTGTTCGACCGCGCCAAGGCCATCGTGCCCGGCGGGGTGAACTCCCCCGTGCGCGCGTTCCGTGCCGTCGGCGGCACCCCGCGCTTCATGGTCCGGGGGGAGGGTCCCTGGATGTTCGACGCGGACGGCCGGCGCTACGTCGACCTGGTCTGCTCCTGGGGGCCGCTGATCCTCGGCCACGCGCACCCCGAGGTGGTCGCCGCCGTGCAGGAGGCCGCCACGTACGGCACCAGCTTCGGCACGCCCACTCCAGGCGAGGTGGAGTTGGCCGCGGAGATCGTCGCGCGTACCCCGGTCGAGCAGGTGCGGCTGGTCAACTCGGGCACCGAGGCGACCATGTCGGCGATCCGGCTGGCCCGCGGCTTCACCGGGCGCGCCAAGATCATCAAGTTCGCCGGCTGCTACCACGGCCACTCCGACGGGCTACTCGCCGCCGCCGGCTCCGGTGTCGCGACGCTCGGCCTGCCCGACTCGCCCGGCGTGACCGGCGCGGCGGCCGGCGACACCATCGTGCTGCCGTACAACGACATCACGGCGGTCGAGGAGGCCTTCGCGGCCGAGGGTCCGCACATCGCGGCGATCATCACCGAGGCGGCCGCCGGCAACATGGGCGTGGTCGCCCCCCGTGACGGCTTCAACCAGCAGCTCGCCCGGATCGCCCACGCGTACGGCGCGTTGCTCATCGTCGACGAGGTGATGACCGGGTTCCGGGTCACCCGCGCCGGGTGGCACGGCCTCGACCCGTCCGACGCCGACCTGTGGACGTACGGGAAGGTCATGGGTGGTGGGCTTCCCGCCGCGGCCTTCGGCGGGCGCACGGAGATCATGGCGCGGCTCGCCCCGGCCGGGCCGGTCTACCAGGCCGGCACCCTCTCCGGTAACCCCCTCGCCTGCGCCGCCGGCCTGGCCACGCTGCGGCTCGCCGACGACGCGCTCTACCGCCGGCTCGACGAGACGGCCGCCGTCGTGGGCAAGCTCGCCGCCGACGCGCTGGCCGCCGCCGGGGTCCCGCACCGCCTGTCGTGCGCCGGCAGCATGTTCTCGATCTTCTTCACCGACGCCGACGTGGTCGACTACGACAGCGCGCGAACCCAGCAGGTCCCCGCGTTCAAGGCGTTCTTCCACGCGATGCTCGCCGCCGGCGTCTACCTGCCGCCGAGCGCGTTCGAGTCGTGGTTCGTGTCGGCGGCGCTGGACGATGCCGCTCTGGAGCAGATCGCCGCCGCCCTGCCCGGCGCGGCGACGGCGGCGGCAGCGGCGGGTCGCGGGGGGTAGGGAACGTGAGCGAGACGGTGGTCCACGTGCTGCGGCACGGCGAGGTCTACAACCCGGGGGGCGTCCTCTACGGCCGGCTGCCCGGGTTCCGCCTCTCCGAGCTGGGCGTCCAGATGGCCAAGGCCGCCGCGCAGGGGCTCGCCGAGCGGCACGTGGTGCACGTGGTGGCCAGCCCGTTGGAGCGCGCCCAGCAGACCGCCGAGCCGATCGCGGCGCAGTTCGGCCTCCCGGTCGGGGTGGACGAGCGGCTGATCGAAAGCGCCAACTGGTTCGAGGGCAAGAAGGTCTCCCCGGGCGACGGCTCGTTCCGCGACCCGCGCAACTGGTGGGTGCTGCGCGACCCGGTCACCCCGTCCTGGGGCGAGGCGTACCAGGCCATCGCGGAGCGGATGTTCGCCGCGCTGCACGCTGCCCGGGTCGCCGCCGAGGGGCGCGAGGCGGTGCTCGTCTCCCACCAGCTCCCGATCTGGACGCTGCGCCGGTACGTCGAGCGCAAGCGGCTGTGGCACGACCCGCGTAAGCGGCAGTGCGGGCTGGCCAGCCTCACCTCGTTCCACTTCGACGGCGCCAAGGTCGTCGGCATCGGCTACTCCGAGCCGGCGGCCCACCTGGTCGCGATCTCGCCGACCGCCCGGACGGCCAAGGGGGCCTGATGCGCACCCGGAGGCCCCTCGCCGTCCTGCTCGCCGCCGTCACCGCCGTGACGGCGCTGGTCGGCTGCTCCTCCGGCAGCGAGGAGAGCAAGTGCGCCAACAAGGCCGGCGTCATCGAGTGCGCCCCGGACCAGCGCTCGGCGGCCCCGAAGATCACCGGTGACCTGCTCACCGGCGGCAGCTACGACGTCTCGCAGGCCCGCGGCCAGGTGGTGGTGCTCAACTTCTGGGGCTCCTGGTGCGCGCCCTGCCGGGCCGAGGCCGACGACCTGGAGGCCACCTACCAGGCCACCAAGGCCTCCGGGGTGACCTTCCTCGGCATCAACGTGCAGGACAGCAAGGACAAGGCGATCGCGTTCGAGCAGGGCCGGGTCACCTACCCGAGCCTCTTCGACCCGGCCAGCCGGCTCGCGCTGGCCCTGGACATCCCGCCGAACACCATCCCGGCCACCGTGGTCCTGGACCGGGAGGGCCGGATCGCCACCGTGATCCGGGCCGCCGTCACCCAGGACGGCCTGCGCCCCGTCATCGAGCGGATCGCCGCCGAGCAAGCGGCCTCCGGGTCCCGCTGATGGGCGAGACGTTCCGGGAGGTCGCCCAGTCCGGGCCCCTGCTGCTGGCGATCGGCGCGGCGGTGCTCGCCGGCCTGGTCAGCTTCCTCAGCCCGTGCGTCCTGCCGCTGATGCCGGGCTACCTGTCGTACGTCACCGGCCTGGCCGGCGCGGACCTGGAGGGCCGGGCGCGAACCGAGCCGGCACCGGCCGGCGGGGACGCCCCGACCGGCGGCGGGGTCGCCGTGGCGACCGGCGGGGTGGCCGTCGCGGCCCGGCCGGCGGCCGCGGTCAAGGGCCGGGTGCTCGCCGGGACGCTGCTGTTCATCGCCGGCTTCACCGCCGTCTTCACCGCCACCGCGATCCTCTTCTCCGGCGTCGGCAAGGTCTTCTTCCAGCACGAACGCGCCCTGGAGATCGTCATCGGCGGGCTGGTCGTGGTGCTCGGGCTCGGCTACCTCGGCCTGGTGCCGGGGATGCAGCGCGAGTTCCGGATCAACCGGCTGCCCGCCGCCGGACTGCTCGGCGCCCCCGTCCTCGGCGCGGTCTTCGCGCTGAGCTGGCTGCCCTGCACCGGCCCGACGCTCGGCGCGGTGCTCGGCATGGCCACCGTCGGCGGCAAGACCGACCGGGCCGTGGTGCTGGCCGTGGCGTACTGCCTCGGGCTGGGGGTACCGTTCGTCGTCTTCGGGCTGGGCTTCCACCGCCTGCTCGGGGTCTTCCGCGCCGTCCGGCGCAACAGCCGCTGGGTGACCCGGATCGGTGGCGTCCTGCTGATCCTGATCGGCCTGGCGCTGGTCACCGGCGGCTGGCAGAACTTCGTGATCTGGCTGCAGACGCACGTCGGGGTGGGCGAGGTGAGCATCTGATGACGACCGTGGACGACCGGCCGGCCACGCCGCCCGCCGCGGCGCCCCGGCGGCGGGTCAACCCGGTGCTCGCCCTGCTGCGCAACTCGTGGCGGCAGCTGACCAGCATGCGTACCGCGCTGATCCTGCTCTTCCTGCTCGCGGTCGCCGCCATCCCCGGCTCGGTGCTGCCCCAGCGCGGGGTCAACCCGGAGAAGGTCAACCAGTACTTCGTCGACCACCCCGACCTGGCCCCGAAGCTCGACCGGATCGGCGCCTTCGCGGTCTTCGGCTCGATCTGGTTCTCCGCGATCTACCTGCTGCTCTTCACCTCGCTGGTCGGCTGCATCCTGCCCCGGCTGCGGGACCACCTGCGGGCGCTGCGTTCCCGCCCGCCGGCCGCGCCGAAGCGGCTGGACCGGCTGCCCCAGCACGCGGTGCTGGAAGCCCCGGCCGCCGCCGACCCGGCGGCCATCGCCGCCGTGCTGCGCCGCCGCCGCTGGCGGGTCGAGGTCCGCGGCAACGAGGTCTCCGCCGAGAAGGGCTACCTCAAGGAGACCGGCAACCTGCTCTTCCACACCTCGCTCGTCGCCGTGCTGCTCGGGGTCGCGCTCGGCTCCTGGTACGGCTGGCACGGCAACCGGCTGCTGGTGGCCGGCGCGGAGAACGCCTTCTGCAACACCCGCCAGCAGTACAGCGAGGCCTCCCTCGGCCCGCGCGTGGACAGCAGCGACCTGCCGCCGTTCTGTCTCACCCTGGACGACTTCCACGCGAAGTTCCTGCCGTCCGGACAGCCGGCCAGCTTCCGGGCCACCGTGACGGTGGACGAGCCGGACGGGTCGAAGCGGACCGCCGACTTCTCGGTCAACTCCCCGCTGCGGCTCGGTTCCGCCAACGTCTACCTGCTCGGCCACGGGTACGCCCCGATCCTGAAGTACACCGACCGGTACGGCCGCAGCCAGACCAGCACCGTGCCGTTCCTGACCACCGGCGACGTCGGACTGACCGGCGAGGGCCTGGCCGCGTTCCCGGACGCCAACGTCGACCCGAAGACCGGCAAGCGCGCCGCCGACCAGCAGGTCGCCTTCGACGGGCTCTATCTGCCGACAGCCCCGGACACCGGGCCGTTCGTCACGTCGAAGTTCCCCGAGGAGCGGAACCCGGCGGTCGTGCTGGTCGCGTACCGGGGCAACCTCGGGCTGGACGCCGGCATCCCCGGCTCGGTCTACAAGCTCGACCAGCGGCAGGTCGACAACGGCAAGCTCAAGCAGCTCGGCGACCAGAAGCTCGGCGTCGGCGAGAAGTGGACCCTGGACGACGGCAGCACGCTGGAGTTCCTCGGCACCAAGCCCTACGTCACCCTCTCCGTCCGGTACGCCCCCGGGCAGGCGCTGCTGCTCGGCGCCTGTGTGGTGCTGCTCGCCGGCCTGATGGGCTCCCTCTTCGGCCGGCGGCGGCGGGTCTGGTTCCGGGTGACGCCCCCGGACGATGGATCTCCGACGAGCGGTAGTAGCTTGGTGGAGGCCGGTGGGCTGCCGCGCACCGAACACCCAGGGTTCGCCGACGAGTTCGCCCAGTTGGTCGCCGCGGTCCGCGCCGACGAGCGGACGCGAGAAGGAGTCGAGTGATGTCCGCACTCTCCGACCAGCTGGTGACCTTCGCGATCCTGGCGTACCTGGTCGCGATGATCAGCCACGCCGTCGAGTACGCGCTCGGCAACGCCCGGGCGGTGCCGGCCGCCGCCCCGTCCCGGGAGCTGGTCGGCGCGGGTGTCGGCGGCGCCGGCGGGACCGTCGAGGCCCCCGCCGCCCCGGTCCAGAACCGGGCCGGCCGGTCGGCGCAGCGGGCCCTCGTGGCCGGTCGGATCGCCGGCTGGGTCACCGCGCTCGCCGCCGCGCTGCACCTCGGGGCCCTGGTCACCCGGGGGGTCGCCGCCGAGCGGATGCCCTGGGGCAACATGTACGAGTTCGTGCTGACGGTCACCTTCATCGGGACCGCGGCCTGGCTCGCGGTGCTCTGGAAGCGCCCCGCACTGCGCCGGCTCGGGCTCTTCCTGACCCTGGTCATGGTGCTGCTGCTGGCCTTCGCCGAGCTGAAGCTCTACGTCCAGGTCACGCCGCTGATGCCGGCGCTCCAGTCGTACTGGTTCGTCATCCACGTGTCGACGATCGTCTTCGCCTCCGGCATCTTCCTGCTCGGCGTGGTGCCGGCGGCGGCGTACCTGATGCGGGCCGGCTGGGAGCAGGGGCGGCGCAGCTTCCCGTACACCCTGGCCCGCCGGCTGCCGGCGGCGGCCGGACTGGAGCGGATGACCTTCGCGCTGCACGCCTTCGCGTTCCCGATCTTCACCTTCGCGGTGATCGCCGGGGCGATCTGGGCCGAGGCGGCCTGGGGCCGGGCCTGGGGCTGGGACCCGAAGGAGACCTGGGCGTTCATCTCCTGGGTGGTCTACGCCGGCTACCTGCACGCCCGGGCCACCCCAAGCATCAAGCGGAACGTGGCCACCTGGATCGCCGTCCTGGGCTTCCTGACCATGCTGATGAACCTGTTCGGGGTCAACTTCTTCTTCACCGGCCTGCACTCGTACGCCGGCGTCAGCTGACTTCAACCACGACCGCCGGAAGCCCGCGGGCTCCCGGCGGTCGCGTCGTCCCGGAGTCAGCTCACGGTCACCGCGGCGGTGTCGTTCGCCGGGTCGTCGTCGGCCCGCGGATAGCCGTGCGGGATGCGGACCTCGCCGGTAGTCCCGAGCGGGCGTCGATGCGCAGGTCGAAGCCGACCAGATAGGTCTCCCCGGCGGCGAAGATCCCGCCCGGCTTGGTGCAGTACCAGGTGACCGGGACGGTCGGGTCCGGCTCCTCCTCCTCGCTGCCGGCCGGCGAGCAGTTCGCCGGGCGGTTGCTGACGGCGGTCCCGGCGGGCGGGGTGAAGACGAACCAGGCGGCGTTGTTCCCGGAGATGGTGCCGTCCGGCACCCCAGGGCCGTCGTTGCGCAGGCCCACCTCGACCCGGACGGTGTCGCCGGCCGACCCGGTGGCGGTCGCGCCGAGGGCGACCACGTCGAAGGCGCCGCGGATCGCGCGCAGGTAGTACTGCCCGGACGGGTACTGGTGCTCGGGGCCGATCACGTCGACCGGCTGGCCGACCTGACGCAGCCGCAGCGACTGGTCGGCGTCGCGGCGGGTGAAGGTCACGCCCGCGGGCAGCGGACCGGCGGTGTCGGCGGGGGCCACGGTCTGGCTGATCCGCTTGTCGCCGACGGCGGCCGGACCGACCGAGGTGGCGAAGCCGCCGGGGATCTCGTAGCGGGCACCCGGGGTCAGCTCGCCGCCGACGGTGCACACCACGATCGTGCTGAGCTGGTCCCCGGCGCCGTACCGGCAGTTGCGGTACGCGGCGGGCTCCACGCCGACCGGGAAGCGGAGGGTGATCTGGAGGTCGTCCGCCGGCTGGTCGCCGGCGCTGAGCACCGACACCGGCATGGCGAGCTGGTCGCCCGTGGCGGCGCCGCTGACGTATTCGTCGACCAGGTCGATCACGTCCGGCCCGGCGTGCACCGTCACCGTGGCCTGCTGGGCCCAGCCGTCGACGCCGTCGGCCAGCGCGGTGTAGCCGATCGTTCCGGTCGCGCCGTCGGCCGCGCCGGTGACCGCCCTGAGCACGACGGGCAGGGTGCCGTTCAGGGCGCCGAACTCGTCCGGGGTGGCGGTCGGGGGCATCGGGCAGGTGACCGCGGCGGCGTCCGTGACGCACCAGTCCGGGAAGGTCGCGGTGGCCACCCCGGTCAACCCGCTCAGGTCGAAGGTCACCCGGGGGTTGGTCGCCCCGGTGCTGCTCAGGACGAGGCCGGCGGTCCGGCCGGGGGCGCCGGCCGCGCCGATGGTGGTGTCATCGAGCCAACCGCTCACCCAGCCGGGGTCGGTCTCCGCCGCCGCCGGGCTCTCGACTGCCGCGACCATGGTTGCTGCGGCGAGGGCCGCCGTGCCGACCCGGAACGCGCGGGTAACGCGCACAGATCTCATCGAACTCCCTTGAGGAAGGTGGACCGGCCGGGCCAGTTCGGCCCGATCGGCGCGCTGATCCTAAGGGGAGCCGGTGACGAACGGCGTCCCGGTCGTCGGGTGCGACGCCGGCTCAGCACGTCGTCGACGCGCCCCGGGGACGGGGTGCTGTGATCGTCTGCACTCTGCCGACGGGTTCACCGGCGTGTCGCGCCGGCGAGGCGCAGACGATCATGAGCGGTCAGGCGCCGAACCAGCCGGGGACGTCGAGGCGGAAGAAGTCGGCCGAGGCGACCGTGCGCAGGTCGTCCTCCATCGCGGCGACGCGGTCGGGGCCGAGCGTCACCGTCCAGCGGTCGCGCAGCTCGTCGAAGACGACCGCGGAGCGGCGCAGCCCGTCCAGCCCTCGCTCCGTCATCCGGACCAGCTTGCGCCGGGCGTCGGCGGGGTCGTCGGCGCGCTCGAGGTAGCCCAGGGCGACCAGCCGGTCCACCGTCTTGCCGGCGGCCTGCTTGCTGACGCCGAGACGCTGGCCGAGCTCGGAGGCGGTGGTGCCGTCCGGGCCGACGGCCTGGAGGACGAAGCCGTGCGCCGGCCGCAGCTCCGGGTGCCCCTGCCGGGCCAGCTCGGCGTGCAGGTCGTCGATGAGCGTACGGAAGCCGGCCAGCAGCAGCAGGGGCAGCGCGAATCCGGGGCGGTCAGGCGTTGCCATGCTCGACAACCACGTTTACTATTTGGTCAACCACGTTGACCATCGTATCCGAGAGGGGTCGGCATGTCCCGACCGGTCTTCACCGCCCACACCCCCGACACCGCGCCCGCCGCCGCGCGCCCGACCCTGGACGCCGTGCAGAGGAAGTTCGGCTACCTGCCCGCCGCCGTCGCCCTGATGGCCGAGTCCCCCCAGCTGCTGAAGGGCTTCCTCGGCGCCAACGCCGTCTTCGAGGCCGGCAGCCTGGCCCCGGTGGAACGGGAGGTCCTGGTCCTCACCGTGGCCACCCGCAACGAATGCCATCTCTGCGTTGCCATGCACACCCCCACCCTGGCCGGGCACGGCGGTACGCCGGAGCTGGTCGACGCGCTGCGGGCCGGCACCGAACTGCCCGACGCGCGGCTGGAGGCGCTGCGCCGGTTCACCCTGGCCGTCCTCGACCACCGGGGCGCCGTCCCGGACGCCGAGCTGGCCGCCTTCCTCGACGCCGGCTGGCAGCCCCGGCACGCCCTCGACGTGGTGCTCGGCGTCGGCACCTACACCATCTCGACCTTCGCCAACCGGCTCACCGGCGCGCCGCTCGACCCGCCGCTGGCCGCGTACGCCTGGCACCCGGCCGGGTAGACGTCAGCCGCGCAGGAAGGGCAGCAGCAGGGCGCTCAACTCCGCCGGTCGCTCCTCGAAGAGCCAGTGGCCGCAGTCCTCGACCACCTCGCCGGAGACCGTGTCGGCGTACCGGCGGACCTGCTCGGCCACCTGCTCGCCGAGGCTGGCCCGGGCGCCGACGGCGAGCACCGGCATCGGCAGCTTCGTCGACCGGTACGCGGCGTTGTCCGCCACGTCCTGCCCGAACGCCCGGAACCAGTCGAAGCTGGCCCGCAGATGGTCCGGGTCGCGCAGGTGCCGGGCGTACTCCTCGGCGTCCTCCGGCCCGATGCTGCCCTTGTGCACCATCATCGAGTCGGTGAAGCGGTCCACCCAGAGCGCCTCCCGGCCGCCGATCAGCTGCTCCGGCAGCCCGTTGGCGACGTTGAAGAAGCCGAAGTTCCACACCGCCGGGCCGGCGGCCGTCAGGGCCGGGATCGTGTAGAGGCTCTCGTCCGGGATCGGCGCCTCGGTGAGCACCAGCCGGGACACCACGTCGGGATGGGCGGCCGCGTAGGCGTACGCGACCATGGTGCCCAGGTCGTGGCCGACCAGCCGGAGGTCGCCGGTCAGGCCGAGCCCGGTGAGCAGGCCGTGCAGGTCGGCCGCGATGTTCTTCTTGTCGTACCCGCCGGCCGGGGCGTCGCTGTCGCCGAAGCCCCGCAGGTCCGGCGCGACCACCTCGAACGAGCGCACCAGCTCCGGCAGCAGGTGCCGCCACATGTGCCAGCACTGCGGATAGCCGTGCAGCAGCACCAGCGGGGGACCGCTGCCACCCCGGACGTAGTTGAGGCTCACCTCGCCGACCCGTGCCCGCTGCTCGCTGAAACCCGCCGGGATCCGCCCGCCGCCCATCGCCGCCCCCTTCGCCGCCGGACGGCTCGACTACCCGGCGGTCGCCCGGCCATGCCCGGTCCGTGCCGGCATCGGCCGCGTCACACCACCCGGCTTGGGCGACCGGGAGGCCGGTGCGGGAGACTGGCGGACATGGCGGCTCGTGGCTTCCCGTACACCGATCTCAAGGACTTCCTCGCGGCGCTGGAGCGCGCGGGCGAGCTGCGGCGGGTGAGCGTCCCGGTCGACCCCACCCTGGAGATCAGCGAGGTGGTCACCCGGACCGTCCGGGCCGGCGGCCCGGCCCTGCTCTTCGAGCGCCCCACCCGGGGCGAGATGCCGGTCGCGATCAACCTGTTCGGCACCGAGAAGCGGATGGCGATGGCGCTCGGCGTCGACTCGCTCGACGAGATCGGCGAGCGGATCGGCGCGCTGATCAAGCCGGAGCTGCCGGTCGGCTGGTCCGGCATCCGCGAGGGCCTGGGCAAGGTCATGCAGCTCAAGTCGGTGCCGCCGCGCAAGGTGAAGACCGCCCCCTGCCAGCAGGTGGTCTACCGGGGCGACGACGTCGACCTGAACCGGCTGCCCGGCCTCCAGGTCTGGCCCGGCGACGGCGGGATCTTCCACAACTACGGGCTGACCCACACCAAGCACCCGGAGACCGGCAAGCGCAACCTCGGCCTCTACCGGCTCCAGCAGCACGGCCGCAACACCCTCGGCATGCACTGGCAGATCCACAAGGACTCCACCGCCCACCACGCCGTCGCCGAGCGGCTCGGCCAGCGGCTCCCCGTCGCGGTGGCGATCGGCTGCGACCCGGTCGTCTCCTACGCCGCCTCCGCGCCGCTCCCCAGCGACATCGACGAATACCTGTTCGCCGGCTTCCTGCGCGGGGAGCGGGTCGAGATGGTCGACTGCCTCAGCGTGCCGCTCCAGGTGCCGGCGCACGCGCAGATCGTGCTGGAGGGCTACCTGGAGCCCGGCGAGCGGCTGCCGGAGGGCCCGTTCGGGGACCACACCGGCTTCTACACCCCGGTCGAGCCGTTCCCGGTGCTGCACATCGAGGCGATGACCATGCAGCGCGACCCGGTCTACCACTCGATCGTCACCTCCAAGCCGCCGCAGGAGGACCACGGCCTCGGCAAGGCCACCGAGCGGATCTTCCAACCGCTGCTCAAGCTGCTGATCCCCGACATCGTCGACTACGACCTGCCGGCCGCCGGGGTCTTCCACAACTGCGCGATCGTGTCGATCCGCAAGCGCTACCCGAAGCACGCCCAGAAGGTGATGAACGCGATCTGGGGCGCCCACCTGATGTCGCTGACCAAGCTGATCGTGATCGTCGACGCCGACTGCGACGTGCACGACTACAACGAGGTCGCCTTCCGCGCCTTCGGCAACGTCGACTACGCCCGCGACCTGCTCCTCACCGAGGGCCCCGTGGACCACCTCGACCACGCGTCGTACCAGCAGTTCTGGGGCGGCAAGGTGGGCGTCGACGCGACCCGCAAGCTGCCCACCGAGGGCTACACCCGGGGCTGGCCGGAGGAGATGTCGATGTCGCCCGAGGTCGTCTCGCTGGTCGACAAGCGCTGGAAGGAGTACGGGATCTGATGGCGGTCCTCGACGCGCCGGCCGAGAAGCCGGGCCGGGTGAAGTCGTTCCTCAAGCTCGTCGCGATCGAGCACTCGGTGTTCGCGCTGCCGTTCGCGTACCTGTCGGCGCTGACCGCGATGCGGGTCGACGGCGGGCGGGTGCGCTGGCTCGACCTGCTGCTGATCACCGTGGCGATGGTGGGGGCGCGGACGTTCGCGATGGCCGCCAACCGGATCCTCGACCGGCGGATCGACGCGCGGAACCCGCGTACCGCCGGGCGGGAACTGGTCACCGGGGCGGTGAGCGTGCGGACGGCCTGGACCGGCGCGGCCGTCGCGCTGGTGGTCTTCCTCGCCGCCGCCGCCCTGCTCAACCCGCTCTGCCTGGTGCTCGCGCCGCTCGCCGTGATCCCGCTGGTCGTCTACCCGTACGGCAAGCGGTTCACCAACTGGCCGCACACCATCCTGGCGATCGCCCAGGCGGTCGGCCCGGTCGGCGCCTGGCTCGCGGTCACCGGCACCCTCGCCGGCTCCTGGCCGGCCTGGCTGCTCGGCGCGGCCGTCGGCCTCTGGATCGGCGGCTTCGACCTGATCTACGCCTGCCAGGACTCGGAGATCGACCGGGAGATCGGTGTGCACAGTGTGCCCGCCCGGTACGGCCGGCGCTTCGCGCTGCACGCCTCCACCGTCGCGCACGTGGTCACCTTCGCGCTGTTCATCTGGTTCGGCGCGCTGGTCGGCTTCGGCTGGCTCTGGTGGATCGGGCTGGCGTTCACCGCCGTCGCCTTCGGCTACCAGCACCTGGTGGTCAGCCCCACCGACCTCAGCAAGGTCAACCGGGCCTTCTTCACCGCCAACGGCTTCGTCGGAATCGCGCTCTTCGTCTTCGCCCTGCTCGACCTGGTGGTCCGGCTCGACCTGCGCCCCTGAGCGGCGAGGTCAGGACACGGGGGCGACCGGGTAGCGGCCGCTCTCCAACGTCCAGTCCACCGTGCCGCGCACGGCGTAGGCGACCCCGTCGAGGTGGGCGGTGACCGCCTCGTCCAGCGCCGGACCGAACGACGGCACCGCGGCGCGCAGCGCCACGAACCGGGCCATCCCCGCCCGCCAGCGCTCGGCCACCAGGTTCACGGCGGTCCCCACCGGCACCCCGTACTCGGTCGCCATCGCCAGCACCAGGTTGTGCCCACCGGCGCTGGCCCGGTCCTGGTCCAGCGACGCCAGGTCGTTGAACCAGGAGAGCAGGTCGTTGCCGAGGTCGGCGATCCGGCCCAGCGCGGGATGGTGGTAGACCGCATCGGGCAGCGGCCGGCCGGTCGCGAACTCGATCAGCGGGTACGACACGTACGCCGCCGAGGTCGCCCGGCGCAGCTGGACGTACTCGGCCACCCCGGGGGCCCGGCCGGCGGCCTTCGCGACCGCCTCCCGCCAGGCGCCGTCCAAGTGGTCGGCGACCGCGTCGGCGAAGCGCAGCCGCCAGCGGGCGGGCATCCGCCGTCGGGGCTCCCGCCACGCCTGCACGAGCAGCCGCCGCAGCGGCCCCGAGAAGCCGGGATGGCGTGCCCGGGGCCCCTCGCGCAGCAGGGCGAGCGCCCCGTCGCGTAGCGCGCGGATCTGCGGCGGCGTCAGCCGGTCCGGCCGGTCACAGGCGTCGTCCACCAGGAAGAACCAGGTGAACAGGGCGGTCAGCACGCGCAGGTCCGGCTCGGTGGCGTCCGGGTAGAGCCGGCCGGCGTACCGGGCGAAACCCGCCCGGCGCAGTCGACCCAGGGCCACCGCGTCCAGCGGCAGGTCGAGGCCGACGAGCTGGTCGAGCAGCCAGTGCTGGGTGCGGTCGGCGTACGGGGAGAGCCGGGGCGCGAGCGGGCAGCCGGACCGCAGCGACCAGAGCAGCGCCTCCGTCATCCCGATCCCTCCCGTGGCCGTGGATCGCCGACGGAAGCATGCCAGGTCGCCGGGACGGCCGTGACCCGGCGGGACAACGACGACGCTCCCGGGACAAGGGGGACGCTCCGGACCGGCACGACGGGGGTGCCCGCCGGTCCCCGCCGCCGACCAGGCACGCTTGTCGCATGCGCGAACCATGGGTGGTCGGCGTCTCCGGTGCCTCCGGCACGCCGTACGCGGCAGCCGTCGTGCGGGGCCTGCTTGACGCCGGCGCGGCGGTGGACCTGATCGTCTCCCGGGCGGCCCGGCTGACCATCCTGGACGAGACCGGCCGCCCCTTCCGGGACGGGCACTGGGCCGACGACCTGGCCGCCTGGCTGGGTCGTGAGCTGACCGGCGCGGACCTGCGGCACTGGCCCGCCGGTGACCTGGCCGCCGGCCCGAGCAGCGGCTCCTACCGGGTACGCGGCATGGCAGTGGTGCCGGCGAGCACGGCGGCCTGCGCGGGCATCGCGATCGGGCTCTCCAAGGACCTGCTGCAGCGGGCGGCCGAGGTCAACCTGAAGGAGCGGCGGCCGGTGGTGGTGGTGCCGCGGGAGACGCCGGTGACCCGCAGCCACCTGGAGCATCTCATCGCGCTGCACGACGCCGGCGCGGTCGTGCTGCCCGCCAGTCCGGGCTTCTACGGCGCGGGCGCGGCCGCCTCGGCGCAGCAGTTGGTCGACTTCGTGGCCGGCAAGGTGCTGGACGCGCTGGGCGTACCGCACACGCTGTTCCGTCGCTGGTCGGGCGAGCTGGCCGCCGCCCAACGGGACGCGGACCGGACCTGACGGCCGGTCCGCGTGCCGATCCGTACTCAGTACATGCCGGCGTTGGCCGGTCCGGGGCCGGTCGCGGCCGCCGGGCCCATGTTGCGTGGCTTGCCCATGTCCTCCGCCTCGTCCAGCATGCCCTCCCCCTCAAGCAGGGCCCGCACCTCGGATTCCCGAAACCGGCGATGCCCGCCTGGAGTCCGGATGCTGCCTATCCGGCCGGCCGCCGCCCATCTCGTCACAGTCTTCGGGTCAACCCGAAACAGCGCGGCGACCTCACCCGGTGTCAGCAGGCGATCTCCAGTGTCCACAGCCCCCTCCTCGCGTCGACGAAGCCCCCGGCTGAACACACTGCCCCCGGCCGGTGCGAGCCCAGAGCCGTCATGAGGGACGTATGGCAATTACAGCACCAGCGACCTGGCCTGTCCGCCAAAACGCGAAAAACGCACGGCTTGAGAAGTTAGTAAATGCTACCGGCAGAGAACTCCCATGACCATCAGTTTGTGAATGGGTACATGTTGTCACGTTCAACTGATGCCGAGCGTCTCGCGTTACGCCCGAACGGATAGGGTCACTCTCCGTGGACACGATCGACCTGAGCCTCGTGGAGCTGCTGCGCGGCAACGCCCGCCTGTCGTACGCCGAACTGGCCCGCCAGGTGGGCCTCTCCGCCCCGGCGGTGCACGAACGGGTCGGCAAGCTGGAGTCCAGCGGCGTCATCCGGGCGTACCGGGCCGAGGTGGAGCCGGAGGCGATCGGGCTCGGCGTGACCGCGCTGATCGGCATCGTCGAGGACTCCGGCGGGGACACCGACGACGTGTTGGATTCGTTCCGGCAGATGCCGGAGATCGAGTCCTGCTACTTCATGGCCGGGGTGGAGTCGTTCCTGCTCAAGGCGCGGGTGGGCACGATCGCCGAGCTGGAGCAGCTGATCGTCCGGCTGAACCGCACCCCGGGCGTGGCCTCCACCCGCACCGGGATCGCCCTGTCGACCAAGTGGGAGAACCGCCCCCAGCCCGTCGAGCCGCCCACTCCCTGACCCACCCCCGCCGGACGGGGCCCGGCCGGGGCCGCGCCCGGTGCCGTTCGTGGAAGCGTCTCTGGTTCCCTATGCGATTCTCGGCAAGCCGGACATCCGGCTGGCGCTACCATCCCGGTCGGTTACGGGGGTGGCGTGTACGTGGCGGTGGAAGCCGCGACCGAGGGCTGCCCCGCGGACCCGGTGAGGGTGTCGCGGAGGGGTGGTGGGAACCGTGTGCGGCACCTGGCTGACCGGCCCTTTCGGGTTGGTCTCCTGGGGTGTCCGTCCCGCCGGACGCTGACCGGAGGATCCCGATGGGGATTCTGCCGGGGCGGGAACCTGCCGTCGCAAGGGCAGCAGGCGTGAGGTCTTGACCGTTGCAGGTCGGGTCTGCTTCGGGGTGGGT
>NZ_JAEVHJ010000064.1:0-26243 GCF_016802855.1 Micromonospora sp. ATA51
GCGGACGGGGTCGCCGTGGGCGGACCGTACGGGCTCGCGGGGGGCCGGGGTCGCCGGCCGGCCGGCGGCGGTGGGGTCGGGCGCTGCGGCGGCGGTGGTTCCGGCGGCCGGGGAGTCGGCCGGAACCGGCGCGTCGGCCGGCGGTGTGGAGTCGGACTGCCCGCGCTCGACGGGGGGCAGCTCGGCGGTGGAATGCGACGGCTCGGCGTCGGCGGGAGCCGGCGACCGCTGTGGGTCGGTCTCGTACTCGGTCATGGAACCACCTTCTCCCCTGGCACTGCGACCAGCCTGGAACGTGCCTGAATGTTTTCTGAAAGTCAGTCGGCCTCGTCCGGGGCGTCCGGCAGCAGCGGCAGCTTGACCCGGAAGGTCGCCCCGCCGCCCGGCGTCTCGGCCACCTCGACGGTGCCGTGGTGGGCGCCGACCAGCGCCGCGACGATGGCCAGCCCGAGTCCGGTGCTGGTGACCCCGGTGGCCCGCCGGGTCCGCGCCGCGTCGGCCCGGTAGAACCGCTCGAAGACCCGCTCGGCCTGTTCCGGGGTCAGCCCCGGGCCGGTGTCCGCGACCTCCACCACGGCCAGGTTGCCCGGCTGGGTACGCAACCGCAGGGTCACCGAGGCGTCCGGCGGCGTGTGGGTCAGCGCGTTGGTCATCAGGTTGCCGATCACCTGGCGCAGCCGGGCGTCGTCACCGTGCACCAGCAGCGTGCCGGCGCCCGGCTCGATGTCCAGCTCGATCCGGCGGTCCGGGGCGACCGCCCGGGCGGCCTGCACCGCGTCGCTCGCCAGCACCGGCAGCTCCACCGGGGCCAGGGTGATCGGCCGCTCCCGGTCCAACCGGGCGAGCAGCAGCAGGTCCTCCACCAGCAGCCCCATCCGGGCCGCCTCGTCCTCGATCCGGCGCAGCAGGCCGGCGGTCTGCTCCGGCGCGCGGGCCGCACCCTGGCGGTACAGCTCGGCGAAGCCCCGGATGGTGGTCAGCGGGGTACGCAGCTCGTGCGAGGCGTCCGCGACGAACTGCCGCATCCGCTCCTCGGAGCGCCGGGCCCGCGCCTCGGAGGCCTGCGCCGCCGCCGCCGCGTCCCGGGCGCTGACCTCGGCGCTGCGGGCCGCCGTCTCGGAGGCGGCGCGGGCGGTGAAGGCCGCCTCGATCTGGGCCAGCATGGCGTTCAGCGCGCGGGAGAGCCGGCCCAGCTCGGAGGTCGGGCAGGGCCGCCCCTCCTCCGGGTCGGGCACCCGCCGGGTGAGATCGCCCCCGGCGATGGCCGCCGCGGTCCGTTCGATCTCGACGAGCGGTTTCAGGCTGGTCCGGACGATCGCCGCGCCCACCGAGGCGAGCAGGATCAGCACCGCCCCGCCGACCAGCAGGTCGATCCAGACGAGCTGCTTGACGGCCAGGTCGACGTCGACCATGTTCTGCCCGACGGCGATGAACTGGTCGTCGTTCAGCCGCTTGACCATGACCCGCCAGCGCAGATGCTTGTCCGCGGCGTCGGTGGTGAACGCCTGCTGGTCGGCGTGCTGCTCGTACCAGGAGAACTGGTTGAGCGAACCGGGCAGGTCCTCCGGCACCAGGGACTTGTCGTAGACGATCTGGCCCCGGCCGGTGCTCCGGCTGGCGGTGACCACCATGTAGTCGCTCGGCAGGCTGCTCGTCGTGGCATCGGTGGGCATCGTCTGCTGGGCCCGGTCCAGGTACGAGTCCAGCTCGCTGTCGACCCGGCCCACCAGGTAGCTCTGCAGGAAGAAGGCGGTCAGCAGGCTGATCACCACCAGGGCCGCCGCCACCAGGGCCAGGACCGAGGCGACCAGCTTTATCCGCAGCGGTACGCTCCGCAGCCGTCCCTTCGCCTGCTCGACGACGCTCACGCCGCCGGCTTGCGCAGCACGTACCCCACCCCGCGCAGGGTGTGGATCAGGCGGGGCTGGGTGTTGTCGACCTTGCGCCGCAGGTACGAGATGTAGGACTCGACGATGTTGTCGTCGCCCCGGAAGTCGTAGTTCCACACGTGGTCGAGGATCTGCGCCTTGGAGAGCACCCGGTTGGCGTTCAGCATCAGGTAGCGCAGCAGCTTGAACTCCGTCGGCGACAGCTGCACCCGCTGGCCGGCCCGGTGCACCTCATGGGTCTCCTCGTCCAGCTCCAGGTCGGCGAAGGTGAGCCGGGACGGCGCCTGCTCCCCGGTGGCGGTACGCCGCAGCACGGCCCGGATCCGGGCGGTCAGCTCCTCCAGGCTGAACGGCTTGGTGACGTAGTCGTCCCCGCCCAGGGTCAGCCCGCGGATCTTGTCGTCGGTGGCGTCCCGCGCGGTGAGGAAGACCACCGGGGTACGGGTGCCGCCCTCGCGGAGCATCCGGATGACCTCGAAGCCGTCCAGGTCGGGCAGCATCACGTCGAGCACCACCAGGTCGGGCCGATGGTCCTTGGCGGCGTGCAGCGCCGCGCTGCCGCTGGTCGCGGTGGCCACGTCGAAGCCCGCGAAGCGCAGGCTCGCGGAGAGCAGTTCGAGGATGTTCGGGTCGTCCTCGACGACGAGCAGTCGGGCCTCGGTCTGGGTAGCCACCATGTGGCCCATCATCCGCGCTCTCGCTGCGGCCCCGCTGGGCGCTTCCTGGAAACAACCTGTGAGCCTGGGTCCCCGGCCCGCCGGGCCGGGGACGGCCGTCAGCGGAGCAGCCGGCGCAGCCCGTCCAGCGCCCCGTCCAGCACCCGGATCGCGGTCCGCAGCTTGCTGTCGCTGAGCCGGCCGGCGCGGACCAGCGCGCCGACCTCGACGGTGAACTCGGCGAGCCGCTGGTCGAACTCGGCGAGCAGCGGCGACTCGCCCGGCGGCGGCGTGCCGTTGGTGGCCGGCCGGGTCGGCGGGGGCTCCCACCGGGCCGCCCGCCTCTGCCGGGTCTGCCGGGTCGCCTCGCGCAGTTCGCGCTTGAGGTCGCGCACCGAGCCGCGTACCTCGGTCTGGATCTCGCCGGCCAGGGCGGAGAGGTCCTCGACGGAGGCGGTGATGTCCGATTCCAGGGTGGCCAGCTCACCGGCGCGCTGCCGCAGCTCCGCCCGGCCCGCTTCGGTGATCTCGTAGACCTTGCGGCCGCCGGCGGCGGTGTGGGTGACCAGGCCCTCGACCTCCAGCCGTTGCAGGCGGGGGTAGATGGTGCCGGCGCTCGGCGCGTACAGACCGAGGAAGCGGTCCTCCAGCAACCGGATCAGCTCGTAGCCGTGCCGGGGGCCGTCGTCGAGGAGCTTGAGCAGGTAGAGCCGGAGCCGCCCGTGACTGAACACGGCGGTCACGGCAGTTCCTCCTCGTCGACCTCGTCGGTCTCGTCGACCGACCGGGCCAGCAGCGCGATGCTGCCCGACGTCGCGGACGCCCAGAGCTTACCCTCGCCCGCGCCGAGGACGCCGTGGCTGTCCTTGGTCGCGCCAAGCCCGGCGTCGCCGCGTACCTGCGGGAAGCCGCTGGTGATCCGGCCGGAGGTGGTGTGCAGGTGGACGGCGAGGTCGCTGTCCTCGCGGACCCGGACGGTGACGCTGCCGGAGATGGTGCTGAGCCGGATCTCGCTGCGCCGCGGGTTGTCCAGGTCGCAGGTGATCGCCCCGGAGACGGTGTGCGCGTGCACCCGACCGGCCGCGCTGTCGGCGAGGATGACCTCGCCGGAGACGGTCTCCATGGTCAGGTCGCCGGCGACTCCGAGCGCCTCCACCGGGCCGGAGATGATCTTCGCGGCGGTCCGCCCGCGCAGCCCCATCAGAGTGATCTGCCCGGAGGTGACGTCCACCTGGGTCTCCCGGCGCAGGCCGGAGGCGACCAGCGAGCCGTCGATCAGGCGCAGGTCGGCCAGCACGTCGGCCGGTACGGCGATGGACACCTCGGCCCGGAAGCGGCGGCCGAGCTGACCGAGCCACCAGAGGAACCCCGGCCAGCGCGGGATCCGCTCGTGGCCGACGCGCAGCCGTCCGTCCCGGTGCTCCACGACGACCGGCCGCCGGCTGACCCGGGTGACGTCGACCCGGGCGGGCCCGTCGGTGCCGACCACGTTGAGCCGGCCGGTGATCAGGCGTACCTCGAGCCGGGTGACCGGCTCGTCCAGAGTGATCCGCTGCGGGCTGTCGACCGTCCAGCTGGCCATGGCGTCCTCCCCTCGGTGACGTACCGATTCCCGGCACGTCGAGCGACGAGGAGAGCCTAACGCGATACATCGCGACGTATCAAGACTGTCCCGAGTCGGGGATCCGTCAGGCCGCCAGGTCCAACTCCCGCACCGGCACGGGCGGGGCCGGCCGCCGGGCGGGGACCAGGTGCACCGCCGACTCGGCGGCCCGGGCCAGCAGCCGGCGGTCCGCGTCCACGGCCGGGTGCAGCGCCGCGGTCACCGCCACCGACAGGGTCAGGTCGCGGGCCGCCAGCACCCGGCGTACCGAGTCCCAGAGGGTCTCGTCGCCGAGGAAGGCGGCCGCCGTCGTCGCCGTGCCGGTCGCGCCGTACCGGTAGCCGATCCGCAGCGGCACCACTGGCGCCCCCGCGTCCACCGCCGCCTGGAACATGGCCGGCCGGAAACCCCGGCCGGCCGGCAGTCGGCCGCCTCGCCGCACCAGGTGGTCCCCTCGGCGAAGACCGCGACCGGGTGACCGGCGCGCAGCGCGGCCGCGACCCGGCCCACCGCGGCCGGCAACTCGCGGGGGCGCGCCCGGTCCACGAAGACCGTGCCGGCCGCGGCGGCGAGCTGGCCCACCAGCGGCCAGGCCCGCACCTCCCGCTTCGCCAGCATCCGGGCCGGCGCGACGGCCAACACGGCGAGGACGTCCAGCCAGGAGACGTGGTTGGCGACCAGCAGGGCCCGTCGGCGGGGCAGCCGGCCCCGGACCACCAGCCGAATGCCGAGGGCCCGCAGCGTCCCCCGGGCCCAGCCGCGCACCGCGACGTCCCGCTCCCGGGCGGGCAGGACCGCGAGCAGGCCGGCCAGGCCGACCCCGAGCACGAGCATGCCGAGTACGCCCACCAGCCGGCCCGCCCGCCGCAGGGCCGGCACGGTCTGCTCCACCGCGAGCGGCAGGCATTCCGGGCCGCAGCCGGAGGCCGGCCGCCAGAGGTCGTCGGCCGTCACGGCTGCTCCCCGCCGAGGAAGTGGCGCAGGTGACGGGGGTTCATCCGGTCCAGCGAGAAGAGCACGTAGAAGTCGGCGACCCCGAAGTCCGGGTCGTACGCCGGCTCGCCGCAGACCCAGGCGCCCAGCCGGAGGTACCCGCGCAGCAGCGGCGGGACCAGCGCGCGCGCTCGGCGGGCGAGAGGGTCGCCGGATCGACGGCGACCGGCGCCTCGGCCGACCACGGGCGCAGCGGGCGGACCCGCAGCGGCGGCGGCGCCAGGTGCCGGCCTGGACCTGCGCCCACACCTCGGCCGCGGCCGTCCCGCCGTCGGCCACCGGCACCGAGGCGCAGCCGCCCAGCCAGCGGGACCCGCGCAGGTGCAGGTACCGGGTGATGCCGGCCCACATCAGGTTGATCACCGCGCCGGACCGGTGGTCCGGGTGCACGCAGGACCGGCCGGCCTCGACCAGGTCGCCGCGGAGCGGGTCGAGCGCGGCCAGGTCGAACTCGCCCTCGGCGTACCGGCGGTCGGTGCGCCCCGGCGGCAGCAGGCGGTAGGTGCCGACCACCTCGCCGGTGCCCCGCCGCAGCACCACCAGGTGGTCGCAGTGGGCGTCGAACTCGTCGGTGTCCAGCCCGGCGGCACCGGGGTGGAGGGTCGCCCCGAGCTCGGTGGCGAACACCTGGTGGCGCAGACGTTGCGCAGCCGCGACCAGGGTCGGGTCGTCGGCGATCAGCAGGGTGTATCCGCTGGTCGTGAGGGGTGCGCCAGCGGCGTGCAGAACGGCCATGGGTATCTGTGTAAGGGCCTCGGGTTGCCGGCTGCGGGGGTGAGGGGTGTCGATCCGGTGAACGCCAACCGGCGCTCCGGTCCCCGCGTTCACCTGCGGCGGGCCGCCGCCGACCGTCGCCGGGCCGGTGTCGGCCGGTGCGGCGGGGGCGGCAACGGCGTGCGAGGCTGCCCGGGCGGCGCCGGTGACGCGGCCGGAGCCCGGACCAGCCCGGAGGACGTACATGATCATCGAGTCGCGCTTCAACGGCCCGCCCGGCTCGGGCAACGGCGGCTGGAGTGCCGGGGTCTTCGCGCGCGCTCGACGACCGCGGCCCGGTGGAGGTCACGCTGCGCCGACCGCCGCCACTGGAGACCCCGCTGCACCCGGTCGACGGGGAGATCCGCGACCGGACGGCGAGGTCGTCGCGCAGGTACGCCCGGTCGAGCCGTTCGCCTCCGTGGTCCCCGCGGTGGACCGGGCGACCGCGGCGACCGCCGCCCGGGAGTACCCCGGTCTGGTGGACCACCCGTTCCCCGGCTGCTACGTCTGCGGCCCGGCGAACCCGGACGGGCTGCGGATCTTCCCCGGCCGGCTGCCGGACGGGCGGACCGCGGCGCCGTTCCGCGCGCCGGAGCGGGTGGTCCCGGCGACGGTCTGGGCCGCGCTGGACTGCCCCGGCGGTTGGGCGGTCATCGCGCCCGGCCGCCCGTACGTCCTCGGCCGGATCGCCGCGGTGGTCGCCGTGCTGCCCGCGCCGGGCGACGAGTGTGTGGTGACCGGGGCGATGGTCGGCGCCGAGGGGCGCAAGGCGGAGGTGCACTCCAGCCTGTACGGCCCGGACGGCGCCGTGCTCGGCCACGCCCGGGCGACCTGGATCGCGCTGCCGCCGGCCTGACGTCTCCTCCCTGGGGATGATCACCTCCTGCCCAGGAGGGAGACGGGACTACGGACAGCGCCTGATTGACCTGCTTGCGCCGCCTTGCCACGCTGTGCCCGGCGCCCGCCGCAACGGCGTCCCACCGGCGCGCCCGCGCGTCGTGGCAGGAGAGGAGAACGATGTCCGACGGGCAGTGGAGCCCCAGCGCCGGGACCGGCCAGATCGTGGTGTCCGGACTGAGCAAGCAGTACAAGAACGTCCGGGCGGTGGATGACCTGTCCTTCACCGTCGAACCGGGGCGGGTGACCGGCTTCCTCGGCCCGAACGGCGCCGGCAAGACGACCACGCTGCGCATGCTGCTGAACCTGGTCGCCCCGACGGCCGGCACGGCGACCATCGGCGGCCGGCGGTACGCCGACCTGGCCGACCCGCTGCGCTCGGTGGGCGCGGTGCTGGAGGCCTCCAGCGCGCACAAGGGCCGCACCGGCATCAACCACCTGCGGGTGATCTGCGCGGCGGCGGGGCTGCCCGCCGGCGGGCCGACGAGGCGCTCGCCCTGGTCGGGCTCGCCCCGGCGGCGAAGCGCAAGTTCAAGGGCTACTCGCTGGGCATGAAGCAGCGGCTCGGCATCGCCGCCGCGATGCTCGGCGACCCGCAGGTGCTGATCCTGGACGAGCCGGCGAACGGCCTCGACCCGGAGGGCATCCGGTGGATGCGCGGCTTCCTCAAGGGGCTGGCCGCCCAGGGCCGGACCGTGCTGGTCTCCAGCCACCTGCTGTCGGAGATGCAGTTGCTCGCCGACGACGTGGTGATCATCGCGGCCGGCAAGCTGATCCGGCAGGGTCCGGTGGACCAGGTGATCGGCTCGATGGCGCACGGCACCCGGGTGCGGGTCCGCACCCCGCAGGCGGCCGAGCTGACCGCCGCGCTGCACGAACAGGCGGCGACCGTGGACACCGACGAGCACGGCACGCTGCTGGTCGCCGGGGTGGACGCGCCCACCGTGGGCCGGATCGCGCTGGCCGCCAAGGTGGAGCTGCACGAGCTGACCACCGAACGCCCCGACCTCGAAGGGGTCTTCCTCGAACTGACGGCCGGAAAGGCGGACATCCGATGAACCTGGTCCGATCCGAGCTGCTCAAGATCCGTACGACCAACACGTGGTGGCTCTTCGGCATCGGCGCGCTGGTCACCCTGGCGCTGGCGTTCCTGGTGAACGCGGTGAACGCCGACATCAGCCTGACCGGCGGGCAGGACCTTGAGGGGGTGCCGGCGGACCAGGCCGAGCAGATCCGGGCCACCGCCAGCGAGGTCTACCAGGCGGCCAACCTGTTCACCTCGGGGCAGTACTTCGGGCTGCTCTTCGTGCTGCTGCTCGGCATCATCGTGGTGACCAACGAGTTCTACCACCAGACCGCGACGACGACCTTCCTCACCACCCCGCAGCGGACCATGGTGGTCGCGGCGAAGCTGGTCACGGCGGCGCTGTTCGGCGCGCTGTTCTGGCTGGTCACCACCCTGCTGACCATTCCGGCGACGCTGATCTACTTCGGTGTCCAGGGCTGGGACGCCCACTTCGGGTCGTGGGACGTGACCCGGGCGATCCTGCTCAACCTGCTCGCGTACGTGCTCTGGGGGATCTTCGGGGTCGGCTTCGGCGTGCTGATCCGCAGCCAGATCGGCGCGACCATCACGGCCGTGGTGCTGTACCTGGTCGGCACGACCGCGGCGAACCTGATCTTCTTCCTGCTCCAGCAGTGGCTCGAGTGGGACTGGATCAGCAAGCTGGCGGTGATCGTCCCGTCCACCGCGTCGACGCTGATGATCAGCGGCACCGAACTGCCGGGCAACCCGCCGCAGTGGGTGGGCGCCGCGGTGCTCATCGGGTACGCGGTGGTGACCGGCGCCATCGGCACCATGATCATGCGCCGGCGGGACATCGCCTGACCGGTACGACGACGGCCCCCGGGGCGGTGACGCAACCTCACCGGCCGGGGGCGTTCCGCGTCTAGCAGGAGACGACCGGACACGCAGCGTTTGCCGAACTTCTGGCATCTTCTGTGAAACGGACCACCAGCCGGAGGCGAGAATGCCTGCGGCATTCCTACGGCGTAGCCTGGGACCCGTCTCCCGTGCAGCCCCTATTCCGGCACGGCGGACACCGCGTGACATTACGAACCCGCGTGAAAGAGGCGATTACCGGCCGTGTCGACCCAGCAGACTTCGCAGGAGAACCCACTGGCGGGTTTCGGCCCGAACGAATGGATCGTCGAGGAGATGTACCAGCGCTACCTCGCCGATCCCTCGAGCGTCGACTCCGCCTGGCACGACTTCTTCGCCGACTACCGACCCGCGCCCGGCGCCGCCACCCCGCGTCCGGCTGACGGCAAGGCCAAGCCGGCCGCCCAGCCGAGCCGGCCGAGCAGCAGGAGGCGGTCGCCACCGTCACCCAGCAGCCGGCCCCGGCGAAGCCGGCCCCCGCGCGGCCAAGCCGGTCGAGAAGCCCGCCGCCAAGCCGGCGCCCGCCGCGAAGGCCGCCCCGGCCAGGCCGGCCGCCAAGGCGCCGACCGCGACCGCCGCGGGCACCACCCCGCTGCGCGGCGTGGCCGCCAAGATCGTGCAGAACATGGACGCCTCGCTGGCCGTGCCGACCGCGACCAGCGTGCGCGCGGTCCCGGCCAAGCTGCTGGTCGACAACCGCATCGTGATCAACAACCACCTCGCCCGCGGGCGCGGTGGCAAGGTCAGCTTCACCCACCTGATCGGGTACGCGCTGGTCCGGGCGCTGGTCGAGCACCCGGAGATGAACAACTCCTTCGCCGAGGTCGACGGCAAGCCGGCGATGGTCCGCCCGGAGCACGTCAACCTGGGCATCGCGATCGACCTGACCAAGCCGGACGGCTCCCGCAACCTGGTGGTCCCGTCCATCAAGGGCTGCGAGCAGATGGACTTCCGGCAGTTCTGGCAGGCGTACGAGGACGTGGTCCGGCGCGCCCGCCGCAACGAGCTGACCATGGAGGACTACGCCGGCACCACGATCTCGCTGACCAACCCGGGCGGCATCGGCACCGTGCACTCGATCCCGCGGCTGATGCAGGGCCAGAGCGCCATCATCGGCGTCGGCGCGATGGAGTACCCGGCGCCTTACCAGGGCATGAGCGAGGCCACCCTGGCCGAGCTGGCGGTCAGCAAGATCATCACGCTGACCAGCACCTACGACCACCGGATCATCCAGGGCGCGCAGTCCGGCGAGTTCCTCAAAGTGATGCACGAGCTGCTGCTCGGCGAGCGTGGCTTCTACGACCAGATCTTCACCTCGCTGCGCATCCCCTACGAGCCGGTGCGCTGGGTTCGCGACGTGGCCGTCGACTCCGAGGGCCAGATCAACAAGACCGCGCGGGTGCACGAGCTGATCCACGCGTACCGGGTGCGCGGCCACCTGATGGCCGACACCGACCCGCTCGAGTTCAAGATCCGCAAGCACCCCGACCTGGACGTCCTCCAGCACGGGCTGACCCTGTGGGACCTGGACCGGACCTTCCCGGTCAACGGCTTCGCCGGCAAGCAGCGGATGAAGCTGCGCGAGATCCTCGGCGTGCTGCGCGACTCGTACTGCCGCCGGGTGGGCATCGAGTACATGCACATCCAGGACCCGGAGGAGCGGCGCTGGATCCAGGAGCGGATCGAGCGCAAGTACGAGAAGCCCGACCCGGACGAGCAGAAGCACGTGCTCAACCGGCTCAACGCCGCCGAGGCGTTCGAGACCTTCCTGCAGACCAAGTACGTCGGGCAGAAGCGGTTCTCGCTGGAGGGCGGCGAGTCGCTGATCCCGCTGCTCGGCGAGATCCTGGAGTCGTCCGCCGAGGGCGGGCTCGACGAGGTCGTCATCGGCATGGCCCACCGCGGCCGGCTCAACGTGCTCGCCAACATCGTCGGCAAGCCGTACGAGAAGATCTTCTCGGAGTTCGAGGGGCACCTGGACCCGCGCTCGACGCAGGGCTCCGGCGACGTGAAGTACCACCTCGGCCAGAACGGCAAGTTCACCACCCCGGGCGGCGACCACTCGGTCAAGGTCTCGCTGGTGGCGAACCCGTCGCACCTGGAGGCCGTGGACCCGGTGCTGGAGGGCATCGTCCGGGCCAAGCAGGACCGGATCGACCTCAAGCTGGAGGGCTACACCGTGCTGCCGCTGGCGGTGCACGGCGACGCCGCCTTCGCCGGCCAGGGCGTGGTCGCCGAGACGCTCAACCTCTCCCAACTGCGCGGGTACCGCACCGGCGGCACCGTGCACGTGGTGGTCAACAACCAGGTCGGCTTCACCACCGCCCCGGAGTACAGCCGCTCCAGCCTCTACAGCACCGACGTGGCGCGGATGATCCAGGCGCCGATCTTCCACGTCAACGGCGACGACCCCGAGGCCGTGGTGCGGGTGGCCCGGCTGGCCTTCGAGTACCGGCAGGCGTTCAACAAGGACGTCGTGATCGACATGGTCTGCTACCGGCGGCGCGGGCACAACGAGGGCGACGACCCGTCGATGTCCAACCCCCAGATGTACAAGATCATCGACTCGAAGCGCTCGGTGCGCAAGCTCTACACCGAGGAGCTGATCGGGCGAGGTGACATCACCGTGGAGGACGCGGAGGAGCTGCTGCGCGACTACCAGTCGCAGCTGGAGCGGGTCTTCAAGGCCACCCGGGACGCCGCCACCACCCCGCGCCAGCTCAGCCGGCCAGCCCGGCAGGAGGAGCCGGAGCCGATCGTGGAGACGGCCACCGACGCCGCCGTGGTCAAGGCGATCGGCGAGGCGCACGTCAACCTGCCGGACGGCTTCACCCCGCACAAGCGGATCCAGCAGCTGCTCGACAAGCGGGCGAAGATGTCCGTCGAGGGCAACATCGACTGGGGCTACGGCGAGATCATCGCCTTCGGCGCGCTGCTGCACGACGGGGTCACCGTCCGGCTCGCCGGGCAGGACTCCCGCCGCGGCACCTTCGTCCAGCGGCACGCCTCGGTGGTCGACGCGAAGACCGGCGACGACTACCTGCCGCTGAAGTCGCTCACCGGGGACGGCGAGCGGTCCCGGTTCTTCGTACACGACTCGCTGCTGTCCGAGTACGCCGCGATGGGCTTCGAGTACGGCTACTCGGTCGAGAACGTCAACGCGCTGGTCTGCTGGGAGGCCCAGTTCGGTGACTTCGTCAACGGCGCCCAGTCGGTGATCGACGAGTTCGTCTCCTCGGGCGAGGTGAAGTGGGGCCAGCGCTCCGCCGTCACCCTGCTGCTGCCGCACGGCCTCGAGGGCCAGGGCCCGGACCACACCTCCGGCCGCCCGGAGCGGTTCCTCCAGCTCTGCGCCGAGGACAACATGCGGGTGGCCATCCCGACCACCCCGGCGAACTACTTCCACCTGCTGCGCCGCCAGGCCCTGTCGCCGAAGCGCAAGCCGCTGGTGGTGTTCACGCCGAAGTCGCTGCTGCGGCACAAGCTCTGCGTCTCCCCGGTGGAGGACTTCACCACCGGCACCTTCCAGCCGGTGCTGCGGGACACCGCCGCCCCGGCGCCGGAGCAGGTGAAGCGAGTGCTGCTCTGCTCGGGCAAGGTCTACTACGACCTGTTCCAGGCCCGGGCCGAGCGGGGCGTCACCGACACCGCGATCATCCGGATGGAGCAGCTCTACCCGTTGCCGGTCGAGGAGATCCGGGCCGCCCTGGCGCAGTACCCGAACGCCGAGGACTTCGCCTGGGTGCAGGAGGAGCCGGCCAACCAGGGCGCCTGGTCGTTCGTCGCGCTCAACCTGCTGGAGCACCTGACCGACGTCCGGCTGCGCCGCATCTCCCGCCCCGCCGCCGCCGCCCCGGCGGGCGGCTCGGCGAAGATGCACGAGGTCGAGCAGAAGGCGCTGATCGAGGCGGCCCTCCCCCGCCCGTGACCTGACCGCACCGCCAGCGGCGGGGCAGCGACCGCACGACGGCCGCTGCCCCGCCGCATGTGGCGACCCCGTTTTCGAGAGGACACACCGATGTACTTCACCGACCGCGGCATCGAGGAGCTGGTCGAGCGCCGGGGCGACGAGCAGGTCAGCCTGGAGTGGCTGGGCGAGCGCCTGCGCGACTTCGTCGACCTGAACCCGGAGTTCGAAACCCCGATCGAGCGCTTCGCGACCTGGCTCGCCCGCCTCGACGACGAGGACGAGGACTGAGCGTTTGACGCGGGGCTGCCCCGTCGCGTCCACTAAAGAGCAGCGCCCCGCGTCCCACCACGGCCCACCGGGGCGTACCCCGCCGGACGACAGGGAGGCGGAAGTGGACCTCGAGACCCGCAAGCCGCCGCAGGACGCGGTGACCGTCCGCCGCCTGCGCCTCGGCATCGGTTCCGTCGGCATCGCGCTGCCGGTCGTGCTGGTGGTCGGTCACCTCGTCGCCACCCGACAGCTGACGCTGCTCGACTCGCTCAGCGGCTACTACCACACCGAGATGCGGGACGTCTTCGTCGGCGCGCTCTGCGCCGTCGGGGTGTTCCTCATCAGCTACCGGCACCGCTGGCCGGACGACGCGCTGAGCACGGTCGCCGGGGTGCTGGCGATCGCGGTGGCCCTCTTCCCCACCACGGTCGGCGCGCCGGCCGGCACCACGAGCGGCACCGACCGGACGGTCGGCGTGGTGCACCAGGCCGCCGCCGCGGCGCTGTTCCTGCTCCTCGCCGCCTTCTGCCTGTTCCTCTTCACCAGGCCGGACCGGGCCGGCCTGCCCCCGTCGCCGTCGGCGAACCGGGTCTACCGCGCCTGCGGCCTGCTCATCCTGGCCGCGATCACGCTCGCGCTGGCGAGCACGGCGCTGCCCGCGGACGTACGTCACACGGTCAAGCCGGTGCTCTGGTGCGAGACCGTCGCCGTCCTCGCCTTCGGCGCCGCGTGGGCGGCGAAGAGCGACGCACTCTTCCGCTCGGCCGACCTCCCGGCCGGACCGCCGGCAGCCGAAGGGTCCGGCCACACCGGTACGCCGGCGGCACCGGCCCGATCCTGATCGACCGGGTCGGTGGGCCCAGGCACCAGGACCCGGGCGCGGGGTACGGCGATCTTGTAGCGTGGTCCTCGTGGCCCGCAGCGTCTACGTGACCAGCGTGGGGTCCGGCGGTGGGAAGTCGACCATCGCCCTCGGCCTCGCCGAGCTCCTCTCCCGGCAGGTGGAACGGATCGGCACGTTCCGGCCGCTGGTCGCCGGCGCCGGCACCGACCCGATCCTCGCCCTGCTCACCGACCGCTACCGGGTCGACCTCCCGGTGGCCGAGCTGTCCGGCAGCACGTACGCGGAGGCGACGGCCCTGGTCGCGGACGGCCGGCGGGAGGAGCTGATCTCCCGGATCGTGGCCCGCTACCGGGACGTCGAGCGGCGCTGCCCGGCGATGGTCGTGGTGGGCAGCGACTTCGCCGACGGGGACGGCGCCGGCCCGCGCGAGCTGGCCTTCAACGCCCGGCTGGCCACCGAGTTCGGCAGCGTGGTGGTGCCCGTGGTGGACGGCTTCGGTCAGCAGCCGGAGGCGATCGCGGCGGCGGCCCGCGGGGCGTACCACGACCTGGAGGACCTGGGCGCGACCGTGCTGGCCGTGATCGCCAACCGGGTGCCCGGCCCGATGACCCTCCCCGAGCTGCCTGTCCCCACGTACGCGATCCCGGAGGTGCCGACCGTGTCGGCGCCGACGGTGGCCGAGGTGGCGGCGGCCCTCGGCGCCACCCTGCTGGCCGGCGACGACGCCGCGCTCGACCGGGACGTGCTCGACTACGTGGTGGGCGCCGCCCACGTGCCGACCCTGCTCGACCACCTGACCGAGGGCGCGCTGGTGATCACCCCGGGCGACCGGGCCGACCTGCTGGTGGCGGCGAGCGCCGCGCACGTCGCCGGTCTGGTCTCGGTGGCCGGGCTGGTGCTCACCCTCGGCGAGCAGCCCGACCCGCGGGCGATGCGGCTGGTCGAGGGGCTGAACACCGGTCTCGCGGTGCTCTCGGTGACCAGCGACAGCTACGACACGGTGGCCGCGTCCAGCCGGATCGAGGGCCGCCCGAGCGTCGACAACCCGCGCAAGGTCGAGGCCGCGCTCGGCGCCTTCGAACGCTGCGTGGACACCGTCGACCTGGCCCGCCGGCTGCGGGTCAGCCGCGCCGAGCGGGTCACCCCGCTGATGTTCTCCAACGCCCTGATCGACCGGGCCCGGGCGAACCGTCGCCGGCTGGTGCTGCCGGAGGGCGCCGAGGAGCGGATCCTGCGCGCGGCGGAGATCCTGCTGCGCCGGGGCGTCGCCGACCTGACCCTGCTCGGCCGCCCCGATGACATCGCCCGGCGCACCCGGGAGCTGGGCATCGACATCGGGGACGCCCAGGTGGTCGACCCGGTCACCAGCGGCTGGCGGGACGAGTTCGCCGCCGAGTACGCGAAGCTGCGCGCGCACCGGGGCCTCACCGTCGAGCTGGCCCACGACGTCGTGGCGCAGCCCAACTACTTCGGCACCATGATGGTGCACACCGGCCACGCCGACGGCATGGTCTCCGGGGCCACCCACACCACCGCCGCCACCATCCGCCCGGCCTTCGAGATCATCCGTACCGTGCCGGGCGTCTCGGTCGCCTCCAGCGTCTTCTTCATGCTGCTCGCCGACCGGGTGCTGGTCTACGGGGACTGCGCGGTCAACCGCGATCCGGACGCCGCCCAGCTCGCCGACATCGCCATCTCGTCGGCCGACACCGCGGCACGGTTCGGCATCGAGCCGCGGGTGGCGATGCTGTCGTACTCGACCGGCAGCTCGGGCGCCGGCGCCGACGTGGAGAAGGTCGCGGCGGCCACCAAGCTGGTCCGCGAGCGCCGGCCGGAGCTGCTGGTGGAGGGCCCGATCCAGTACGACGCGGCGATCGATCCGCAGGTCGCGGCCACCAAGCTGCCGGACAGCCCGGTGGCCGGACGGGCCACCGTCTTCATCTTCCCGGACCTGAACACCGGCAACAACACGTACAAGGCGGTGCAGCGCTCGGCCGGCGCCCTGGCGGTCGGCCCGGTGATGCAGGGCCTGCGCCGGCCGGTCAACGACCTGTCCCGGGGCGCGACCGTCCCGGACATCGTCAACACCGTCGCCATCACCGCCATCCAGGCCGCCGCCGAGGAGTCGTCATGAGCCGGGTACTGGTCCTCAACTGCGGATCCTCGTCGGTCAAGTACCGCCTCTACGACGACGAGGACGTCCGCGACAAGGGCAGGGTGGAGCGGGTCGGCGAGCCGGGTGGCGACGCGGCCGACCACGAGACCGCGGTCCGGGAGATCCTCGCCCGGCTGGACCTGACCGGGCTGGAGGCGGTGGGGCACCGGGTGGTGCACGGCGGCCGGACGTTCACCGAACCGATGCTGATCGACGACGCCGTGCTGGCCGCGGTCGAGGATCTGGTGCCGCTCGCGCCGCTGCACAACCCGGCGAACCTGGCCGGCATCCGGGTGGCCCGTGAGTCGCTGCCGGACGTCCCGCAGGTCGCCGTCTTCGACACCGCGTTCCACCACACCCTGCCCGAGGCCGCCGCCACCTACGCCATCGACCGGGACATCGCCGAGCGGTACGGCGTCCGGCGGTACGGCTTCCACGGGACCTCGCACGCGTACGTCTCCCGGCGCACCGCGGAGCTGCTCGCCGGCCATACGAGGAGGTCAACGTCATCACCCTGCACCTGGGCAACGGGGCCAGCGCCTGCGCGATCCAGGGTGGCCGGAGCGTGGCCACCTCGATGGGGATGTCCCCGCTGGAGGGCCTGGTGATGGGCACCCGCAGCGGCGACGTCGACCCGACGGTCATCTTCCACCTGCGCCGGGAGGGCGGGATGACCGTCGACGACATCGACGACCTGCTCAACCACCGCAGCGGCCTGCTCGGGCTGACCGGGGCCAACGACATGCGCGAGGTGCTGGCCCGGCGGGACGCCGGGGACGCCGCCGCGGCGCTCGCCTTCGACGTCTACCGCCGTCGGATCACCGGGTACGTCGGTGCGTACTACGCCCTGCTCGGGCGGGTCGACGCGGTGACCTTCACCGCCGGGGTCGGCGAGCACGCCGCGCCGGTCCGGGCCGCCGCGCTGGCCGGGCTGGACCGGCTCGGCATCACCGTGGACCCCGCCCGCAACGACGCCAGCGGCGACCGGGTGATCTCGCCGGACGGGGCCGAGGTGACGGTCTGCGTCATCAGCACCGACGAGGAGCGGGAGATCGCCCGGGAGGCCCGAGCCGTGGTGGCGGCGACCCACCACTGACCCGGGGCGTGGCTCAGCCCAGCGCGAGCCAGGCGACCACGGCCACCAGCAGCACCACGACCGCCGCGCCGACGATCAGCGGGAGGCGGGACGGCGCGGTCTCCGGGGCGGTGCCCTCGGGCGTGTGGACGAAGGCGCGGAACTGCTCGGTGTTGCCGCTCGGGTCGCTGTAGTTCTCAGACATGCCGGTGACCCTAGCGAAGCCCGCCGACGCGGGTCGTACCGCCGGGCCGGTGGGGGGCGAGTCGGGCCCGGCCGGCGGAGCGGCACCGACCGGGTGGCGCCGGCAGCCGGTCCGGACGGCGGGGCCGCTGGGCCCACCCGGTCGCCTACCGTGAAACGGTGGAGGGGCAGCGGCTGGCCGCCGTGCTGGTGACGGCGCTGCTGGCGGGCTGCGGGCCGGCCACCGCCGCGACCGGCGGTCCGCGCCCGGCGCGATCGGCGCCGCCTCCTCCGGGCACGCCCCGCAGCGGAGCTGGCCGGTCGGGGTCCGGCAGCTCACCGTCGACCCGGACGGCCCGCGACCACTCCCGGTCACCATCTGGTACCCCGCCGCCGCGCCGGCTGGCCCGGCTGGCCCGTCGACGACCGGGCCGGCGCCGATGGCCGCCGCGCCCGTCGCGGCGGGACGGTTCCCGGTCGTGGTCTACAGCCACGGGCTGCGCAGCCTCCCCGAGCTGCACGCCCCGCTGACCACCCGGTGGGCCGCCGCGGGCTTCGTGGTAGCCGCCCCGACCTATCCCCGCACCAACCTGCGCGCCCCGGGCTTCACCCGGGCGGACGTCCGCAACCAGCCCGCCGACGGCTGGCGCCTGATCCGCCACCTGGTACGCCTCGACGCCCACGACGACCCGCTCGCCGGGCACCTGGCCGTCGACCGGATCGCCGCGGCCGGTCACTCGGCGGGCGGCTTCACCACTGCCGGCATGTTCACCTCCGGCCACTCGGCGCGGCTGCGCTCCGGCATCGTGCTCGCCGGGGGAGGTCTGGCCGGCAGCTTCGCCGGGCCGCCCGCGCCGCTGCTCTTCGTGCACGGCGGCGCGGACCCGATCGTCCCGGAGTCCGTCGGCCGCGCCGCGTACGCCCGGGCGACCGGGCCGGCGGCCTTCCTGAGCCTGCCCGGCCAGGGGCACGGCGAATACCTCTCCCCCGGCCACCCCGGCTTCACCCAGGTTCTCGCCACCACCACCGACTTCCTCCGCTGGACCCTCTACGACGACCGGGCGGCGCTGCACCGCCTCCCCGCCGACGCCCACCTCCCCGCCGTCACCGCGCTCACCACCCGCGCCCTCCCCGACTAGCCCCCACCGGTTATCGATGGACGCTCGCACCGCACCCGTGATCAGCGTGGCGGCGCAGATCGAGTTCAAGGAGATGTTCCCGGTCTGGATGCCCGGCCGGCCCCGGCGGGCCAAGGACGCCGCCGACGTCGCCCGCCTTCGGGCCGGCCTCCTCGGCCGGGCGGGCAGCTGAGACGACAGCTCAGGCACCGGACGATCGGTCACGCTCCGTTCGATGTCGGGCCGGCGATCCGGCGGCGCGAGGCACAATCGTCTTCATGTCCCGTCGCCGTACCTCCGTCCTGGTCGCCGCCGCCCTGCTCACCGTGGGCCTGGCCGGCTGCTCGAACGGTGCCGCACCGGCCGTGCGCAGCGTGCCGACCGCCCCGCCGAAGGCGACCACCCCGGCACCACGGGTGCCCGCCGGGCACGCGCCCACCGAGACCTTCGCGGTCGGCGTACGACAGCTGAAGCTGAACCGGGACGGCGACCGGCCCCTGCCGGTGACCCTCTGGTACCCGGCCCTGGGGGCGGCCGGCGGCACGCCGGAGCGCTCGGCGCCGGCCGCGACCGGCCGGTTCCCGGTGGTCATGTTCAGCCACGGCCTGGGCGCCCGCCCGGAGGACTACCAGCTGCTGCTGAGCCGCTGGGCGGCGGCGGGTTTCGTGGTGGCCGCGCCGCGGTTCCCGCACACCGGCACGGGCGGCGACGGCAACGTGCTCGACGTGCTGAACCAGCCGGCCGACGTGTCGTACGCGCTGACCCAGGTGCTCGCCCTCGACACGAAGGCCGACGATCCGCTGCGCGGGCGGCTGGACGCCGAGCGGGTGGCCGCGGCCGGGCACAGCGCCGGCGGGGTGACCACGATCGGGCTCTTCACCGCCGGCCGCGACGAGCGGCTCGACGCCGGAATCGTCTTCGCCGGGACGGCGCTCGGGGTGGGCACCGCCTTCGCCGGCGCCGCCGCGCCGCAGCTCTTCGTGCACGGCGAGGCCGACGAGGTGGTGAACTACGCCGCCGGCAAGGCGGTGTACGACGCGGTGCCCTGGCCGAAGGCCATGCTCAGCCTGCCGAAGGGCGACCACGGCCGGGCCCTGCTCACCGACGGCAAGGCGCTGCGGGTGGTCTCCGACACCACCGTCGAGTTCCTCCGCTGGACCCTCTACGGCGACGCGGAGGCCAAGGACCGCCTCCCCACCGACGCCACCCGCGGCGACCTGGCCACCCTCGACGACCACCTCTGAGCGGCCGCCGGGGGCGGGGCGGCTCAGGCGGTGTGGTCGACGACGACCTTGCCGAAGACCTCGCCGGAGGCGAGGCGGGCGAAGGCTTCCTCGATCCGGCCGAACGGCACCACGCTGTCGACCACCGGGCGCACCTCGTGCTCGGCGCAGAACGCGAGCAGCTCGGTCAGCTCGTCCGGGGTGCCCATCGAGGTGCCCAGGATCTCCAGCTGCATGGCGAAGACCCGACGCAGGTTGACCTTGGGCTCGTACCCGGCGGTGGCGCCGGAGACGACGATCCGGGCCATCGGCGCGGCCGACTTCAGGGAGTGGTCGAAGGTCGCCGCGCGACCGTCTCGATCACCACGTCGACCCGCTCGGGCAGCCGGGCGCCGGGTTCCAGCGCGGTCGCCCCCAGTTCGGTGATCCGCTCCCGCTTGGCGGCGTCCCGGCTGGTGGCGTACACCCGCTTGCCGAGCGCGACGCCGAGCGCGACGGCCGCGGTGGCCACGCCGCCGCCCGCCCCCTGGACCAGCACCGACTCGCCCTCGTCGACCCGGCCCCTGGTGGTGAGCATCCGCCACGCGGTCAGCCAGGCCGTGGGCAGGCACGCCGCGTCGGTCGCCGCCAGGCCGGTGGGCAGTGGCAGCAGGTTCATCCGGGGTACGGCCACCCGCTCGGCGAAGGTGCCGGCGAAGTGCTCGGAGAGGATGGACACGCCGCGGGGGTCGCCGGGGGTGGGCACCACCGGGTAGATGACCACCTCGTTGCCGTCCGGGTCGGTGCCGACCGCGTCGCAGCCGAGGATCATCGGCAGCTGGTCCGGGCCGAGCCCCACCCCGCGCAGCGACCAGAGGTCGTGGTGGTTGAGCGAGCTGGCCCGCACCTGCACGGTGATCCAGTCGTCCTGCGGGTGGGTCGGCTCGGGGCGGTCGCCGACGCTGAGCGCGGCGAGCGGGTTGTCGGCGTCGAAGCTAGAAGCAAAGGCGGCACGCATGATCGGCACGGTAACAAGCTGAGCGCCCGTTAAGAAGGGGCCCTTCCCACCAAAAGGCGATAGAAAGGGCTCCCGGTACGGCTCGGTGCCGCTCAGCGGCGGGCGACCCCGTCGCGGCGGGCCGCCTCGGCCACCGCCTCGGCGACCGCGGGGGCGACCCGCGGGTCCAGCGGGGAGGGCACGATCGCCTCGGCGGTCAGCGACTCGGCGACCACACCGGCGATCGCGTCGGCGGCGGCCACCTTCATCCCCTCGGTGATCCGGGTGGCCCGGGCGTCCAGCGCGCCCCGGAACACGCCGGGGAAGGCGAGCACGTTGTTGATCTGGTTCGGGTAGTCGCTGCGCCCGGTGGCGACCACCGCCACGTGCCGGGCGGCCACCTCCGGGTGCACCTCGGGGGTGGGGTTGGCCAGCGCGAAGACGATGCCACCGGGCGCCATCCCGGCCACCGCCGCCTCGGGGATCTGCCCGCCGGAGACGCCGACCAGGACGTCCGCGCCGCGCAGCGCCTCGGTGATGTCCCCCTGGCGGCCCTCGGCGTTCGTGATCTCCGCCAGCTCCGCCTTGGTCCCGGTCAGCTCGCGGTGCCGGCCGATGATCCCCTTGGAGTCGCAGACCACGACCTGGTCCGGGTTCACTCCCCCGGCGATCAGCATCTTGGTCACCGCCACCCCGGCCGCGCCGGCGCCGCTGACCGCCACCCGCAGGTCGCCGAGCTTCCGGTTGAGCAGGGCGGCGGCGTTGCGCAGCGCGGCCAGCACCACGATCGCGGTGCCGTGCTGGTCGTCGTGGAAGACCGGGATCGGCAGCGCCTCGTCGAGCCGGCGTTCCACCTCGAAGCAGCGCGGCGCGCTGATGTCCTCCAGGTTGATCCCGCCGAACGACGGGGCGATCGCCTTCACCGTCGCCACGATCTCGTCCACGTCCTGGGTGTCCAGGCAGATCGGCACCGCGTCCACGCCGGCGAACTGCTTGAACAGCACCGCCTTGCCCTCCATCACCGGCAGCGCCGCGCGCGGGCCGATGTTGCCCAGGCCGAGTACGGCGGAACCGTCGGTGACCACGGCGACGGTGTGCGACACCCAGGTGTAGTCGTCGGCGAGGGCGGGGTCGGCGGCGATCGCCTCGCACACCCGGGCCACCCCGGGGGTGTACGCGAGGGAGAGGTCCTCCCGGCTGGTGAGCGGCACCGTCGAGGCGACGGCCATCTTGCCGCCGACGTGCAGCCGGAAGACGGGATCAGCGGGGTCCACGGTGGACGAAGACATTGGTGACTCCAGGATCTGTCGAGCAGACGGACCAGCCGGCTCGGGCGCGAGGTCAGCGGCGAGCGGGGCGGGCGGTGCAGGGGGTCACCCGGGCACTTTCCGAGCATAGTGGCGCACGCGGAGCGCCGATGTGAGCGGGGTCATATCCGCCGGCGGCCCACCCGGCCCGGCCGGGGCCAGTACCGGGCCACCACCCGGCCCCGGACGTCGGCCACCCCGTACGCCCGGGAGTCGTCGGCGACCAGGTCGTTGTCGCCGCGTAACCACCAACCGCCGTCCTGCGGACGGACCGCGCGCTTGACGACCAGCAGGTCGGGGCGGCTGCGGAAGACCGCGATCACCACGTCGCCGGCACGCACGGCCCGACCGCCCGTGCGTACCAGTACCGAGTCCCCGTGCCGCAGCGTCGGGACCATGGAGGGGCCGGTGACCAGGACGGTCACCAACGGGCCGCGCAGCTCGGGCGCGGCGGAGTCGCCTGTGGGGCGCATCGGGTTTCACCTCCCGCCCGCCGGGGAGCATGTCCAGGAGTAATGTCGGCTTGGATCATCGCAAACATCCCATGGAGGACCCTGATGCGCCTTCCCCGCATCCTTTCGCCCCGTGTGACCGCCAGCGCGCACTGCGACCTGCCGTGTGGCGTGTACGACCCGGCGCAGGCCCGGATCGAAGCCGAGTCGGTCAAGAAGATCTCCGAGAAGTACCAGGCGAACACCGACCCGGAGTACCGCACCCGCGCCATCATCATCAAGGAGCAGCGGGCCGAGCTGGTCAAGCACCACCTCTGGGTGCTGTGGACCGACTACTTCAAGCCGGAGCACTTCGAGAAGTACCCGAACCTGCACACGCTCTTCAACGAGGCCACCAAGCTCGCCGGCGGCAGCGGCGCCAAGGGCAGCGTGGACCCGGCCGTGGCCGACAAGCTGCTGCAGAAGATCGACGAGATCTCCAAGATCTTCTGGGAGACCAAGAAGGCGTGACCCTGGCCGCCCAGGCACCGACGATCCGGCCGGCGCGTCCCGAGGACGTGCCGGCCGTCGTCGCGATGGTGCACGAACTCGCCGAGTACGAGCGCGCCCCCGAGCAGTGCCACCTGACCGCCGAGCAGTTGACCGCCGCCCTGTTCGCGACTGCTCCAGGTCGCGGCGCGGCGTCAGACGCGCCGAGCTGGAGCAGTCGTAGCCCGGCGCCGGCGCTCTTCGGCCACGTCGCGGTGGACGACCGGGACACTCCGCTCGGCTTCGCGCTCTGGTTCCTCAACTTCTCCACCTGGGAAGGTGTGCACGGCATCTACCTGGAGGACCTCTACGTCCGCCCGGCCGCCCGGGGCACCGGGGCGGGGCGGCTGCTGCTCGCCACCCTCGCCGCGATCTGCGTCGAACGGGGCTACCGCCGGCTCGAGTGGTGGATGATCAAGTGGAATCCGGCGGCCGGCTTCTACGCGTCCATCGGGGCGGTGCAGATGGACGAGTGGGTGCCGTACCGGCTGGCCGGCCCGGCGCTGCACGGCCTCGCGGCGCAGGCCACGGCCGTGCCCCCGCAGTCGCACACCTGACCGGGTAGAGTCCCGCACCGGGGGGATGAGGCGTGACTCAACTGACCGGCCAGCCGACGACCGACGACGACGTGGTGCACCTCACCGTGCCCGCCGACGGCAGTTACCTCGGTGTGCTCCGTACCGCCACGGCAGGTCTCGCGGCCCGGCTCCAGTTCGCCCTCGACGAGATCGAGGATCTGCGCATCGCGGTGGACGAGGCGTGCGCCATGCTGCTCGCCATCGCCACCCGGAACGCCGAACTGGAGTGCCGCTTCACGGTCACCGACGACGCGCTGACCGTCGAGGTGACCGTGCCGACCGTCCGGGGCGCCACGCTCCCGTCCGAGTCGTCCTTCGCCTGGAAGGTGCTCACCGCGCTGACCACGTCGGCGGCCGCGAAGGCGGCCGACGGCCGGGCCACCATCTCGCTGCTCACCCGCCGGGCCTCCGGCTACTGACCGCGCGTCCCGCACCGCCCCCGAGGGGGTGTGAGCGGCCGGGTCACTGGAAGCCGAGCGCCCGGTTGGTCGGCGGGCTGACCAGCAGGCCGGTGACGCCCAGGCCAAGGGCCATCAGCGGCAGGCCCAGCCAGCCCAGCCCGCCCTGGATCATGTACCAGCCGATCGGCAGCAGCATGAGCTGAAGCACGATGGCCGGGGCCCGGGCGCCGCTCTTCCGGCGGCCCAACGCGCCGCCGAGGGCCCAGAGCGCCACCGCGCCGGCGAGCGCGAACGCCGTGACCAGCAACGCCGAGGTGAGGTGGGTCGTGGTGGCGGTGAGGTCGGACCAGATCAGCCAGACCGCGACCAGGCCGAGCGCCACCGCCTCGGCGCGCAGCAGGCGTACCGCCCAACGGAGCGTGTCGGGGATCGGCTCGGAGTCGATGGTCACGCGCGACACGATACCCGCCGGTAGGCGCGGTACAGTGCCGCCCATGCGGGCCGTCCTGGTGGTCAATCCGAAGGCCACCACCACCAGCGAACGCAGCCGGGACGTGCTGGTCCGGGCGCTGCGCAGCGAAGTCGACCTGTCGGTGCGGTACACCCGCCGACGGGGTCACGCCATGGACCTGGCCCGGGAGGCCGCCGAGGAGGGCGTCGACCTGGTGGTCACGCTGGGTGGCGACGGCACGGTCAACGAGGTGGTGAACGGCCTGATGGCGGCCGAGCCGCCGACGTTCCGGACCGGCGACACGCCGGCGGAGCGGCTGCCGCCCTGGCCACCGTCCCCGGCGGCTCGACGAACGTCTTCGCCCGGGCGCTGGGGCTGCCCCGGGAATGGCCGGAGGGGACCAGCATGATCCTGGAGGGGCTGCGCCTGGGCCGCTCCCGGACGATCGGCCTGGGCCGGGCGGACGACCGGTACTTCACGTTCTGCGCCGGCTTCGGCGTCGACGCCGCGGTGATCCACCGGGTCGAGCGGGCCCGGCGGAAGGGACGGGTCTCCTCGCCCGGGCTCTATGTGCGGTCGACCCTCGGCCAGTACTTCTTCGGCTCCGACCGCCGGCACCCGGCGATCAGCCTGGAACGCCCCGGCGAGCAGCCCGAGGCCGAGCTGGCGACCGTCATCATCCAGAACACCGCACCGTGGACGTATCTGGGCGAGCGCGAGATCAACCCGAACCCGGACGCCTCGTTCGACCTCGGCCTGGACGTGCTGGCGATGCGTCAGCTCCGGGTCGCCAGTACGGCACGGATCGTGACCCAGTCCTTCTCCCGGAAGCCCGATCCGCGCGGCCGTCAGGTGCTACGGCTGCACGACGTGGCGGAGTTCACCCTGCTCTCGGCCCGTCCCCAGGCTTTTCAGCTCGACGGGGACTACCTGGGAGAGCGGGAGAAAGTTAGATTCACATCCGTTCCGGCCGCACTGAGAGTAATCTGCTAGGTCTCGGGTACTCCCGTCGGTTGACGCGGTCGCCCACCGCCAGCCGCGCGGTGACCGCCACACCCGAGGGGCAGGTGCCGGAAATGTCAGCAATGTCACGCGCACTGTACTATATTGATCCTCGACTGTGGCACGCCGGGTAACCAGAGCGCTCTGAAACCCGGACAAAAGGGTGGTGAGCTCGCTCACTGCTCGGAGTTTTTCCGAGTGGCACCCTTGACATCGCAGCAGTTCGTGAAAGTATTCACAAGCGAACTTGAGTTACCGGGACATTGCCTGGATATGCTCGGCAGGTTGAGCTGTTCCAGCAGGTCCAGGGGCCCGCAGCCTGCTCACGCAGTGCCGAATTGATGGACGCTGACCGTCACCAATCGGCAATGCGGATGCATATAGGAAAAGCACGAAGCGATATCTGCCACCCATCCAGAATGAGGAGTGTTGCCGCCATGGACTGGCGTCACCATGCTGTCTGCCGCGACGAGGACCCGGAGCTGTTCTTCCCGATCGGGACGTCCGGTCCGGCTCTCCTGCAGGTCGAGCAGGCCAAGGCCGTCTGCCGGCGCTGCTCCGTGACCGACGAGTGCCTGAAGTGGGCGCTCGAGTCCGGTCAGGATGCCGGCGTCTGGGGCGGGATGAGCGAAGAGGAGCGCCGTGCGGTCAAGCGCCGCGGCGGTCTCCGGGTGCTGCGCGCTCACTCCGCCTGACCACACCGCACAAGCTGAACGCCCCGGCAGGGTCACCCGCCGGGGCGTTGTGCTGTTCGGGTCCGGCGGCGCGACTCGTCGACCACGTGGCGTCGACCCGACGAAGCACCAGATCGGCGAGGTCGGGGGCGTCGGTGAGCGGGGCGGCCACCGCCGTCGCGCCGGCGTGCCGGGCCGCCGCCAGCACCGCGTCGTGGAACAGGCCCGGAGCCAGGAAGTAGACGGCCACCGCGACCCGCCGGGCGCCCGCCGCGCGCAACTTCGCCACCGCGACGCGGCCGCCGGGGACGCCGCCGAGGCGTACGACACCCGGCAGGGCACCCCCAGCCGCGCCCCGAG
>NZ_JAEVHJ010000065.1:0-26204 GCF_016802855.1 Micromonospora sp. ATA51
CCGACATCGTCCACACCGTCGATGAGGGCCGCGCCGTGGTCGCCAACATCGCCGGCACCGCCGTCGACACCGACGGCAACACCCACTCCTTCGAGGGCGGGCACTACATCAGCGTCGTGGGCTACCGCGACGGCGGCCACACGGCGACCATCGCCGACTCGGCCGACCCGAACATGGCCTCCTACCGGATGAGCGTGGACAACCTCGCCGACTGGATCGCCACCCGCGGCTACACCGCCTCCTGACCCAACCGGCACCAACCCGAAAGGGCCGACCCCCACCCGGGGGCCGGCCCTTTCGTCGTCTCTTGACCACCCGGATCGGCCGCGCCGGTCCGGGCCTGACCGCCGGCTCAGGGGTGGCGGCCGGACCGGGCTGGTCGCGGTCAGCCGCCGGAGTCGTCCAGCTCGGCGCCGTCGGGCACGGTGTCGTCGTCCCGGCTGGCCAGCCAGCCGTCGGGCAGGAAGACCTTGCCCGGGGAGTTGGTCCGGCCGCGCGGCTGACCCAGGGTGGCCACCGGGAACGGCTCGGCCGGGTCGAGCTTGCCGAGCAGGTCGTCGAGCTGCGCCAGGCTGTCGATCATCGCCAGGGAGCGGCGCAGCTCGCTGCCGACCGGGAACCCCTTGAGGTACCAGGCGACGTGCTTGCGGAAGTCGGTGCAGCCGTCCCGCTCACCCCGGGTTGGGTTGCGCGCACCCGCGACGAACTGGTCGACGAGCAGCTCGGCGTGCCGGCGCATGGTCGCCGCCACCTCGCCCAGGCTGGGCAGCCGCCGCTCCGACCGGCCGTTGAACGCGGCCTCCAGGTCGGCGAAGAGCCACGGACGACCCAGGCAGCCCCGCCCGATCACCACGGCGTCGACGCCGGTGTGCGCCACCATCCGCAGCGCGTCGTCGGCCTCCCAGATGTCCCCGTTGCCGAGCACCGGCACGTCCAGGGCCTGCTTGAGGGTGGCGATCGCGTCCCAGTCGGCGGTGCCCGAGTAGCGCTGCGCGGCCGTACGCCCGTGCAGGGCGACCGCCGCCACACCCGCGTCCTGCGCGGCGAGCCCCGCCTCGACGTACGTCAGGTGGTCGTCGTCGATGCCCTTGCGCATCTTCACCGTGACCGGCACCCCGGCGGGCGACGCGGCGTCCACCGCGGCCTTCACCAGGCGGGCGAAGAGCCGGCGCCGCCACGGCAGAGCCGAACCGCCACCGCGCCGCGTCACCTTGGGCACCGGGCAGCCGAAGTTGAGGTCGATGTGGTCGGCGAGGTCCCGCTCCACCACGATCCGCACCGCGGCGGCGGTGATCTCCGGGTCGGTGCCGTAGAGCTGGAGGCTGCGCGGCTGCTCGTCCGCGCCGAAGGCGATCATGCGCAGCGTCTTCGGGTTCCGGTCGACCAGCGCCCGCGTGGTGATCATCTCGCAGACGTAGATGCCGCCGCCCTGCTCCCGGCAGAGCCGGCGGAAGCCGACGTTGGTGATGCCGGCCATCGGCGCCAGCACCACCGGCGGCCACACCTGGTGCCGCCCGAGGGTCAACGGGCGCAGCGCGGGCAGGGTCGGGGCGGTCACCGGACAAGTGTACGGGGCCCTGACCGGCACTCCTCCCGCGCCGGTCAGGGCCCCGTCAGCGACTCAGCAGCCGGGCAGGCGCTCGATCAGGTACCGCTCGACCTGGTCCAGCGAGACGCGCTCCTGGGCCATGGTGTCCCGGTTCCGCACGGTCACTGCGTTGTCGTCGAGGGTGTCGAAGTCGACCGTCACGCAGAACGGCGTGCCGATCTCGTCCTGCCGGCGGTAGCGGCGGCCGATGGCCTGCGAGTCGTCGAACTCGACCACCCAGCGCTTGCGCAGGTCCGCGGCGAGCCCCTTCGCCTTGGGCGAGAGCGCCTCGTTGCGGGACAGCGGCAGCACCGCCACCTTCACCGGGGCCAGCCGCGGGTCGAAGCGCATCACGGTGCGCTTGTCGACGCCGCCCTTGGTGTTCGGGGCCTCGTCCTCGTCGTACGCCTCGAGCAGGAAGGCGAGCACCGCGCGGGTCAGGCCGGCGGCCGGCTCGATCACGTACGGCATCCAGCGCTCGCCCTTGGTCTGGTCGAAGTACGACAGGTCGACGCCGGAGTGCTTGCTGTGCGTGGAGAGGTCGAAGTCGGTCCGGTTGGCGATGCCCTCCAGCTCGGCGAACTCGGTGCCGCCGAACTGGAACCGGTACTCGATGTCGACCGTGCGCTTCGAGTAGTGGGAGAGCTTCTCCTTGGGGTGCTCGTAGAAGCGCAGGTTCTCCGCCGACAGACCCAGGTCGAGGTACCAGTTCCAGCGCTGCTCGAGCCAGTACTCGTGCCACTGCTCGTCGGAGCCCGGCTCGACGAAGAACTCCATCTCCATCTGCTCGAACTCGCGGGTCCGGAAGATGAAGTTGCCCGGGGTGATCTCGTTGCGGAACGACTTGCCGGTCTGCGCGATGCCGAACGGCGGCTTCTTGCGGGCGACCGTCTCCACGTTCTTGTAGTTGACGAAGATGCCCTGGGCGGTCTCCGGGCGCAGGTAGTGCAGGCCCTCGTCGCTCTCCACCGGGCCCAGGTAGGTCTTCATCAGGCCGTTGAACATCTTCGGCTCGGTGAAGGTGCCCTTGTTGCCGCAGTTGGGGCAGTTCAGCTCCGACAGCGAGGTCAGCGGCTTGCCGTGCTTCTCGGCGTACGCCTCCTCCAGGTGGTCGGCGCGGAACCGCTTGTGGCAGAACTGGCACTCGGTCAGCGGGTCGACGAACTCGGCGATGTGGCCCGACGCCTCCCAGACCTTGCGGGCCAGGATGACCGCGGAATCCAGGCCGACCACGTCGTCGCGCTGCTGGACCATGGTCTTCCACCACTGCCGGCGGACGTTCTCCTTGAGCTCCACGCCGAGCGGACCGTAGTCCCACGCCGACCGGGTGCCCCCGTAGATCTCGCTGGAGGGGAAGACGAAGCCTCGGCGCTTGGCGAGACTGACGACGGCGTCGATACGGTCGGCTGGCATGTTTCCTCCTACGCCGGCTGGCGGTCGGCGGGGGCGATGTGGATGTAACGGTCAGTTCGCGACAACGGTACGGCTACCGGAGTCCCGAGCCCAGCAGAATACCGGGGGCGGGTCAGCTCACCCCGCAGACCTCCATGCCACCGGTCTGCGGATCCGCCGCCAGGGTCACCTGCTGGGCCTCCCGCTTGCCGCCGCTGAGCGTCACGTCGACCGGCACGGTGAGGGTCTGCGCGTCGACCCTGCCCACCCGGTAGCCGGAGATCGGGGGCTCCGCGGCCACCCGCTGCTCGAACTCCGGCCGGGGTTCGCGCCGCTGGGCGTCGTCGCAGAGCCGGTCGTACGCCCGGGACCAGTCCTTCTCCACCAGGGCCTGGTAGTAGTCGTCGGTCACCGTCCGGCCCTGCTCCTCGATCGCCTGCACGTTGCTCACCGCCAGTCCGACGATCGCCGCGCCGCCCCCGCCGCAGCAGAGCAGCACGGCCAGCGCCCCGACGCCGAGGCCGAGCCAGAGCCGGGCCCGGCCGCCCTCGGTGGGCGGAGCGGCGAACGGCGGGGCCACTCCCGGGCCGGCAGGGACGTCCGCTCGGCCGGCGACCCCGGGACCGGCGGCGCGCCGCCTTCGCCGGACAGCACGGGGTGAGGGGGCGGGCCTACCGGTCCGGGAGCGGTCATACGGCAGAGGGTAGTGCCCCCGCGGTCACCGGTAAGGACCTGCGGCCCGATCACTGGCGACGACGACGATCTCCCCGTCCGGCGCGGCGCTGGCCAGCGTCTCGTACGCCGACGGCTCGTCGACCGACTCGGCCAGCAGCGGCACCGCCGTGATCTTGACGTCGAAGCCGCCCAGCGCCCGCCGGTACGCCCCGACCGACTCCCACTCGGTGAGCAGGCACCAGTGCCTCGGGTCGTCCAGCGCGCGCAGCAACTCGCCGCGCAGGTAGCCGGGGCGGGCGGCGAGCGTCGTGAGGGCGGCGTGCGCCCGCTCGGTGAAGTCGGGCGCGACCTCGGCGTCCACCACGAACCGGTTGGTCACCAGCACCGGCGTCCTCCTCGTAGAGTCTGTGGGATGCAGCGTACGCAGAGCCCCCTGCTGGGCCGCCTGGCCCGGGTCAACCCGACGACGGTCTTCCTGGCCACGCTGGTCCTGGTGCTGGTGGCGCTCTTCGCGCCCGGTCCGGTCGGCGGCCTGCTGCTGCTGGCGCTGGCCGCGGGGCTGGTGTGTCTGATGGTGACCACCTGGCCGGTGCAGGCGCCGGCGACCCGGGTGATCCGCCTGGTGATGCTGACCCTGCTGATCGCGGTGGCCCTGGCCAAGCTGCTCTGACATGCAATCATGCGTTTTTGACAATCAATTTCGTTATCGCGGACAGTGGTCGTCATGACGATCCGCTCCGCGCGCCGCGTCCTGGCCGCCACCGCCACCGCCCTGCTCGCCCTCGGCGGCACCGCCGCCTGCTCCGACGGCGGGCCGGCCGGCGCCGACCCGGAGCGGGTCGACGTGGTGGCCGCCTTCTACCCGCTCCAGTTCCTCGCCGAGCGGATCGGCGGCGACGCGGTCAAGGTCACCAACCTGGCCAAGCCCGGCGCCGAGCCGCACGACCTGGAGCTCAACCCGCGCCAGGTCGGCCAGATCAGCGACGGGGAGCTGATCGTCTACCTCAAGGGCTTCCAGCCGGCCGTGGACGAGGCGGTCGACCAGAACGGCGGCGACCGGGCGTTCGACGTGGCCGGCGTGCAGCCGCTGCACGACGCGGCGGCCGGCGGTCACCAGCACGAGGGTGAGCCCGGCCACGAGGAGGAGACCGGCGGCAAGGACCCGCACCTCTGGCTCGACCCCACCCGGCTGGCCACCGTCGGCGACCGGCTCGCCGAGCGGCTCGGCAGGGCCGACCCGGAGCAGGCCGCCGACTTCACCGCCCGGGCAGCGGCGTTCCGCGCCGACCTGGCGAAGCTCGACACCGAGTACGCCGAGGGGCTGAAGACCTGCCAGCGCCGGGAGATCGTGACCAGCCACACCGCGTTCGGCTACCTGGCCGAGCACTACCAGCTCGAGCAGGTCGGCATCACCGGCCTCACCCCGGACAGCGAGCCCTCGCCGCAGCGCCTCGCCGAGGTGGCGAAGGAGGCCCGGGAGCACCGGGCCACCACCATCTTCTTCGAGACCCTGGTCAGCCCGAAGGTCGCCGAGACCGTGGCCCGCGAGGTCGGGGCGAAGACCGCCGTCCTCGACCCGATCGAGGGCCCACCCGCCGACGGGGACTACCTGTCGGCGATGCGCGCCAACCTCGAAACCCTGCGAACCGCGTTGGACTGCTCATGAACGCACCCGTCATCCAGGTCACGCACGCCGCCGTCGGCTACGACGGCCGCCCCGTGCTGCGGGACGTCTCGCTGACCGTCACCGCCGGCGAGGTGGTCGCCGTGCTCGGCGCCAACGGCTCCGGCAAGTCCACCCTGATCCGCGCGTGCTCGGGCTGGTCCCGCTCAGCGCCGGGTCGGTCACCCTGTTCGGCGCCCCGCAGCGCCGCTTCCGGCAGTGGCACCGGATCGGGTACGTCCCGCAGCGGCTCGGCGCCGGCAGCGGCGTACCCGCCACGGTGGGCGAGGTGGTGGCCTCGGGGCGGCTGGCCCGGCGGGGCGTACTGCGGCCGGCGGGGCGGGCCGACCGCGAGGCGGTCGCCGCCGCGCTGCGGGCCGTCGGGCTCGCCGACCGGGCCGGTGACCCGGTCGCCACCCTCTCCGGCGGCCAGCAGCAGCGCACCCTGATCGCCCGGGCCCTGGCCGGCGAACCCGAGCTGCTGGTGCTGGACGAGCCGACCGCCGGGGTCGACGCGGAGAGCCAGCAGGCGTTCGCCGCGGCGCTGCGCGGCTTCCTGGCCGGCGGCGGGACCGTGCTGCTGGTCGCCCACGAGTTGGGCCCGCTGCGACCGCTGATCAGCCGGGCGGTCGTCGTGCACGAGGGCGGCATCTGCCACGACGGCGCGGTGCCGGAGCCGGCCGGGCACCACGCGGAACCCGACCACGAGCACGTGCACCCGCACTGCGACGAGGAGCCCGCCGGGCTGTGGAGCATCTGACATGGACCTCTTCCAGTACGACTTCATGCTGCGCGCCCTGGTCGGCGCGCTGGTCATCGGGCTGGCCGCGCCGGCGCTCGGCATCTACCTGGTGCAGCGGCGGCTGGCGCTGATCGGCGACGGGATCGGGCACGTGGCGCTCACCGGCGTCGGGGCCGGGCTGCTGCTGAACCGTTCCCCGGTGCTGGTGGCGGTGCTCGCGGCGACCCTCGGCGCGATCGGCATCGAGCTGGTCCGCTCGCGCGGCCGTACCTCCGGCGACCTGGCCCTGGCGCTGCTCTTCTACGGCGGCATCGCCGGCGGCGTGATGCTGGTCGGGCTCTCCGATGCCAGCAGCGCGGCGCTCAACTCGTACCTGTTCGGGTCGCTGACCACCACGTCGCCGGCCGACCTGACCACGATCCTGGTGCTCGGCGCGGCGATTCTGGTGCTCATGCTGGCGCTGCGCCCGGCGCTCTTCGCGGTCTGCCACGACGAGGAGTACGCCCGGGTGTCGGGGCTGCCGGTCCGCGCGCTCAACCTGCTGCTGGCGGTGACCACCGCGGTGACCGTGACGATCGCCATGCGGGCGGTCGGCGTGCTGCTGATCAGCGCGCTGATGGTGGTGCCGGTGGCCACCGCCCAGCAGGTCACCCGGGGCTTCCGCAGCACCATGACGGCCGCCATGGCGCTGGGGCTCTTCGCCGCCGGGGCGGGCATCTGGGTGGCGGCCACCGCCGATACCGCGCCGGGCGCCTCGGTGGTGCTGCTGGCCATCGCCTCGTTCCTGGTGGTCGCGCTCGCCGCGGCCGGCTGGCGGGCGCTGCGCCGGCGGACCAGCCCGGCGGCCGCGCCGGCCCCCGAGCCGCACGAGGTCGTGCTCCGGTGAGCCACCCCTGAACGATCCTGCTGGCATTGGTTACCGTTACGGGATGACGGGCACGAACGGGTACGACGCCTTCGAGGGCGCGGGTGACCTGCTGCGTGCACTGTCCGCGCCGATCCGGCTGGCGATCGTGACCGAGCTGGCGCAGGGTGAACGGTGCGTGCACGAGCTGGTGGAGAAGCTGGGCGCACCCCAGCCGCTGGTCTCCCAGCACCTGCGGGTGCTCCGCGGCGCCGGCGTAGTCCGCGGCTCCCGGCGCGGCCGGGAGATCGCGTACGCCCTCGTGGACGAGCACGTCGCACACATCGTGGCGGACGCGGTCAGCCACGCCGGGGAGGGACCGTGACCGAGGGGACGTTGCGGAACACGCGGCAGCGGACGGCCGTGAGCACTCTGCTGGCCGAGGTGGAGGGCTTCCACAGCGCGCAGGACCTGTACGCGATGCTGCGCCAGCGGGGCGAGCGGGTCGGCCTGACCACCGTCTACCGGACATTGCAGGGGCTGGCCGACGCCGGCGAGATCGACGTGATGCGCCCGCCCGGCGGCGAGCACCTCTACCGGCGGTGCAGCGAGGGTCACCACCACCACCTGGTCTGCCGGGACTGCGGGCGGACGGTGGAGGTGGCCGGGCCGACGGTGGAGAGCTGGGCGGAGCGGGTCGCCGCGCAGCACGGGTACGCCGAGGTCAGCCACACCCTGGAGATCTTCGGCACCTGCCCGGCCTGCGCCGGCTGAGAATTCTCCCCCGTGCCCCGGCGGCCGGCGCGTGGCACGCTGTCCGGCGTGAAGATCTACGCCGACCGTTTTCCCACCGCTCTCCGTCAGCTCCTCACCGACCTCCTCGTCGTCGCCTGGGTCTACGCGGCGATCCGCTTCGCGCTCTGGCTGCACGACCTGGTGCAGAAGCTGGCCGTACCCGGACAGAAGCTGGAAGGGGCCGGCGGCGGCCTCGCCGACAACCTGGCCGACGCCGGCGGCAAGGTCGGCCGGGTGCCGCTGGTCGGCGACGAGCTGACCGGCCCCTTCAACAAGGCCGCGGAGGCCGCCCGGGCGGTCGCGGAGGCGGGCCGCGACCAGCAGGAACTGGTCGGCCAGCTGGCTCTCGCGCTCAGCATCGCGGTGCTGGTCTTCCCGCTCGGACTGGTGCTCTTCGGCTGGCTGCCGCTGCGGGTGCGCTGGATGCGCCGGGCCGGCGCGGCGAAGGCGCTCGCCACCGCCCCCGCCGGCCGGGACCTGCTGGCGCTGCGGGCCCTCGCCGGCCAGCCGCTGGGCCGCCTGACCCGGATCGCGCCCGACGTGGCCGAGGCGTGGCGCCGCGGCGACGACGCCACCGTCGACGCGCTCGCCGCGCTGGAGCTGCGCAGGCTGGGACTTCGGGCGGGCCGCTAGGGTGTGGCGGTGCTGTACTTCCTGATCGTCGTCGCCGTGCTGCTGCTGGCGTACGCGGGCGTCCTGGTGAGCTTCGTCCGCAAGGGCCGCAAGATCCCGCCGCAGGCGTACCTGGTGCTGGCCGTGCTCAACGGACTCATCCTGGCCGCCATCATCGCCTGGGCCATCGCCCGCTGACCGGCCGGCGGGATGCGGCATGCCGCGGTCTCCGGGCGACCGGGAACCGCGACATGCCGCACGCCGTCACGAACGGGGTGGGATGCGGCGGCGGACGTCCTTCGCCGTGGACGGGCCGGGGGTCCAGCGGGCCACCCAGGGGGCGTCCGCGGGCGGGGTGGCGACGCCCTCCTCGAGGGCGGCGTACCGGCCGGCGAGGATCCGCTTCGCCGCCGCCACGTCCAGCGAGTCGGTGTTCGACCAGAGCCCGGTGAACAGCTCCTCGATCCGCAGCCGAGCCTGCCGGCAGAACAGGTCGGCCAGCTCGACGTTCTCCGGGCGGCTGTCCTTCTCCGCGTACGCCCGGACGCAGACCGCGGACATCGCGAACAGCTCCGCGCCGATGTCCACCACCCGGCCGAGGAACGCCTGCTTGCGCTCCATCTTCCCCTGCCACCGGGACATCGCGTAGAACGTCGACCGGGCCAGCTTGCGTGAGGTCCGCTCGACGTGCCGCAGGTGACCGGCGAGCGGGCCGAACTCGGCGTACGCGCCGGGGGCCTGGCCCTTGCCGACGGCGAGGGTGGGCAGCCACTTGGCGTAGAACACGCCGGCCCGCGCGCCGGCCTTCGCCTTGCGACCGAGGCCGGCGTCCGGGTCGATGATGTCGCCGGCCACCGAGAGGTGCGCGTCCACCGCCTCCCGGGCGATCAGCAGATGCATGATCTCGGTGGAGCCCTCGAAGATCCGGTTGATCCGCAGGTCACGCAGGATCTGCTCGACTGCGGCGGGGCGTTCGCCCCGGGCGGCGAGGGAGTCGGCGGTCTCGTAGCCGCGCCCGCCCCGGATCTGGATCAGCTCGTCGGCGATCTTCCAGGCCATCTCGCTGGCGTAGAGCTTGACCAGCGCCGCCTCGATCCGGATGTCGTTACGGTCGTCGTCGGCGAGCAGGCAGCAGAGGTCGAGCATGCTCTCCATGCCGTACGTGGTGGCGGCGATGAAGGCCAGCTTCTTGGCGACGGCCTCGTGCTCGCCGAGCGGCCGGCCCCACTGGATCCGGTCGGCGGCCCACTCCCGGGCCACGTTGAGCGACCACTTGCCCGCCCCGACGCACATCGCCGGCAGCGAGAGGCGGCCGGTGTTCAGCGTGGTCAGGGCGATCTTCAGCCCCTTGCCCTCGCCGCCGATCACGTTCTCCTTAGGCACGAAGACGTCGTGGAACCGGGTGAGGCTGTTCTCCAGGCCGCGCAGGCCGACGAAGGCGTTGCGGCGTTCCACCGTGATGCCCTCGCTGTCGCCCTCGACCACGAAGGCGGTGATCCCGCCGCGCCGGCCCTCGGCCGCCGGCACCCGGGCCATCACCACCAGCAGGGTGGCGACCGTGCCGTTGGTGGCCCACAGCTTCACCCCGTTGAGCCGGTAGCCCGTGCCGTCGGCGGTGGGCTCGGCGGTGGTGGCCAGCCGGGCCGGGTCGGAACCGACGTCCGGCTCGGTGAGCAGGAACGCGGAGACCTCACCGGCGGCGAGCCGTGGCAGGAACCGCTGCTTCTGCTCCGGGGTGCCGAACATCTTCAGCGGCTGCGGCACGCCGATCGACTGGTGCGCCGAGAGCAGCGCCCCGATGGCCGGGCTGATCGAACCGGCCCGCATCAGCGCCCGGCAGTAGTGCAGGTTGCTCAGCCCGAGCCCGCCGTACTTCTGGTCGATCTTCATGCCGAAGGCGCCGAGCCGGGCCAGGCCGTGGAAGACCTCGTCCGGGATGGACGCCTCCCGCTCGATGGCCCCGCCGTCCACCTCGGAGTCCAGGTACGCCCCGAACGCACCGAGGAACTCCTCGGCCCCCGCGACGTCGTCCGGGTCGGACCGCGGCCAGGGGTTGATCAGGTCGAGCCGGAACCGGCCGAGGAAGAGTTCCTTGCCGAAGCTGGGCCGGTCCCAGGCCGACTCCCGGGCCGCCTCGGCGACCTGACGGGCCTCCTTCTCGGAGACCTGCCCCGCCTCGGCGGGCAGCGGTGCGGCGCCGCCGGCCTCGTCGATCGCGGCGGCGGTCGTGGCCGCCTCGCCCCCGGGCGCCGGGGGACCGTGGTCGGGATCGTTGATCGGCGCCACCCGTCCGGTGGGGCCGCCCGCGCCCTGCGTTCCGTCCGGTCGGCTGTTCTGTGTCGTGGTCACGGCTGCCCCCTCGAACCTCGGTCCGGCTGCGTCAACGTGCGCGACAAAAACGACGCTACCCCCGGGTGTTACCCAGGGGTAGCGTTCTTGGCACGTCCGATTTGGCGAGATGACAGCGGGGCTCAGTCGCCGGCGAGCACCTGCGGGTCGTCGTCATCGTCGTCGATGTCGTCCTCGCCCCAGTTGCGCCGGGCGAACGGCAGGATCACCCAGAAGGCCAGGAACCAGATCCCGGTGACCGCGCTGAGCAGCAAGGCGACCGGCCGGCTGAGCACGAAGTCGGTGATCAGCAGGACGGCGCTGACCATCGAGATCAGCATGAAGCCGAGGCCCCCGCCGGCCATCCGGTGGGCGAACCGGACCAGCTCCGGCTTGCGCCCCTGCCGGAACAGCGCCCGGTGGAAGGCGACCGGCGAGATGATCATCGCGGTGGCCGCCGCGGCGCCCAGCAACGCGACGATGTAGACGTTCTTCTGGAAGTCGGTGACGCGGGTGAAACCGTTGCTGAACGGCAGGGTCAGCAGGAAGGCGAAAAGGATCTGCACCCCGGTCTGCGCCACCCGCAGCTCCTGCAGCAGGTCGGCGAAGTTGCGCTGCCAGCGCTGCTTCTCGGTTTCCTTGGACACCGACCACCTCCACGAAGACGGTACTGCCGGCGGGGAGCACCCCGTCGGCAGCTGAGCCTTTGCCCCGCCGGGCGTTTCGCGAAACCGCCTCGCGGACGCCCGCCGCCCGGGCCGGGGGCGAACCGGTCACGCCCCCCGGCGGATCCGGCCGGCGTACCGGGCCTCCAGCTCGGCGTTGTGCTCGTCGCCACCGGTGATGTTGGCCGACAGGTAGACCGGGGGCCGCTCCCCCGCCGCCAGCAACCGGGCCACCACCTCCGCCACGATCTGCTGGGCCAGCAGCGCGGCCGTCATCGAGGAGACCGCGCCGACCGCGCCGCCGCCGGGCAGCGGCAGGGTGGCGTCGCCGTACGGGGCGCCGTTGTCGAGCACCACGTCGGCGAAGTCGGCGAGCTTACGGCCCGACGGGTGGCGGGACGTCATCCGCCCCGAGTGCTCGGCCGAGGTGATCGCCACCAGGTCGTGTCCCCGCTCCTTGACCAGGGCCGCGAACTCGACCATGGCCCCGTTGACGCCCGAGTTGGAGGCGAGCACGAACACGTCCTGCGGGCGTACCGGGGCCAGCTCGTAGAGCCGGTGCGCCACGGCCGGGTCGCGTTCCAGCTTCGGACCGAGGACGTCGGCCGGCTCACCGCCGTAGAGCACCAGGTCGCGCAACGCGATCCGGTTGGTCGGCACCAGCCCGCCGGCCCGGCCGGCGATCTCCATGGCGAGCGCCTCGGAGTGGCCGGTGCCGAACGCGTGCACCACCCCGTCGGCGCGCAACGCCTCGGCGATCAGGTCGGCGGCCCGACCCACCACCTCGCGCTGGCCGGCGGCCACCCGACCGATCGTGTCGGTCACCACCGCCAGGTACGCCTCCGCGCTCACCGTCATGCTTCCTCCGTCCGTCGGTTCCGGGCCAGCCACTCCCCCGCGAAGTCGACCGCCGCCCGCTGCCTCATCAACCGGCCCGTCCCGTCCCCGACCGCGCCCACCCGTACCGCGCCGGTGGCCTCGAAGTCGTCGCCGAGCCGGGCGAAGTCGCTCTCGTCCAGGTCCACGTCCGCCCACCACACCCACTCCCGGCCACCGTCGCCGGTCCGCACCGCCGCGCCGCAGCGCTGCCGGGGCGCGCCGGCCGCCGGTACTCGGCGAGGTGCAGCGAGGTGTTCGAGCCGTGGTCGACGCCCAGCAGCAGCACGTCGGCGTCGAGGTCGTGCAGCCGGGCCAGCGGGGAGCCCTCGCCCAGCATGTCGGCCACTGCGTGGCCGGCGACGATCCGCCCGGCGGCCGGGCCGAGCGCGGCGAAGGAGACCTGCGGGTGATCGCTGCGCAGCGCGCCCGGCCAGGTACGCACCTGCTCCGCGAGCGTGCCCATGAACCGGCTCGGCGTCAGCGCCGGGTCGAAGCCGGGCAGCTCCGCCCGGATCACCGGCCACCAGTCCGCCGGCACGGGCGGATTGTTCCAGCCCGCCGGGTCGCTGTTCTCCGGGGTGTGGGTGGGCACCACGAGGGTCCCGTCCGGCCCCAGCACGTCGCGCAGGGCCAGCACCACCGTCTCCGGCCCGCCGCAGACGAAGCCGAGCGGGCGCAGCGCCGCGTGCACCAGGAGCGCACCGCCGGGGCGTACGCCGAGGTCGCGGAACTGGGCGGCGAGCGACGCGCGGGTGTGCGGCCGGGCCGGCGCGGGCGTCGCGATCACGCGGCGGTCCGGGCGATGATCGCCTCGGCCAGCGGCCCGGGCGCCTCGTCGGGGATCCAGTGCGTGACGCCGGAGAGTTCCACGAAGCGGTAGTCGCCGGTCACGTGGGACGCGCAGGCCTCGGCGGCGGTCCGGCCGATCGCGATGTCCTTGTCGCTCCAGACGAAGGTGGTCGGCACGGTGGTCGGGCCGACGGCCTTCATGTCCGCCCCCGACATCGCCCGGTACCAGTTCAGCGCGGCGGTCAGCGCGCCCGGCGCACGCATCGGGTCGGCGTAGCGGGCGACCCGCGCCGCGTCACCCACCCCGCCGAGCAGCTTGCGCAGCGCGGTGGCGTTGAGGGCCAGCAGCACCTTCTCGGCCTTGCCCGGCTTGCGGAACAGCGCGATGTAGGCGGAGCGGGCCTTCTGCTGGGCGGTGGCGAGCGCGTGGGCCATCGCCGCCGGGTGCGGCACCGAGACCGCGGTGAGGGTGCGGACCCGCCGCGGGTGCGCGGCCGCGAGACCCCACGCCACGATCGCGCCCCAGTCGTGCCCCACCACATGCGCGGACTCCACCCCGAGCGCGTCGAGCACGCCGGCCGCGTCGGCCACCAGTTCCGGGATCCGGTACGCCTCGACTTCCGCCGGCCGCGCACCCGGCGCGTAGCCCCGCTGGTCCAGCGCGTACGTGCGCAGCCCCGCCGCGTGCAGCGCGGGAACCACGTCGTCCCACTCGCCGCCGTGCTGCGGGAAGCCGTGCAGCAGCAGGACGGGTACGCCGTCCTCGGGACCGCCGGTGCCTACCTCGAACGTCAGACCTCGCGCGTCGACCCGCATGATCGTCACCCTACCCAGCGGGCCGGGTCGGGGCCGGAACGCGACCACCTGCTGGGCCGGCACCCCTGGTCGGTGCTAGCGTCTGCCGAGACAACTTCACATCCGACAGGGGAGCGCACAGCGCTGAGAGTGCGGGCATCGCCCGCAGACCCTCGAACCTGATCTGGGTAATGCCAGCGCAGGGAGTTCGGTCGACCTCCAGCCGCGCCGCCGTCCGGTGACACCGGGCGCGGCGTGCGTCTTCTCCTGGTTCGTTTCACTGGACTGGGAGCAACCATGGACAACACCGCCAACCGGTGGCGCACCATCGACATCGTCATCGCCTCGGTGCTCGGGGTGGCCTTCGGCGTCATCTTCTGGGCCTGGGGCCTGCTGTGGAACGGGCCGGCGGACGCCATCCCGCTGCCCGGCCGGGCCGTGCTGTACGGCGTCTGGCTGGTGCCCGCCGTGCTGGGCGCGCTGATCATCCGCAAGCCGGGCGCCGCGTTCTTCACGCTCACCTTCGCCGCGCTGGTCTCCGTCGCGCTCGGCAGCAGCTGGGGCTGGACGCTGGTCGTGCAGGGCCCGCTCGAGGCGGCGGCGGCGGAACTCGCCTTCGCGGTCTTCGGGTACCGCACCTACCGACTGCCGGTGGCGCTGCTGGCGGCCACCCTCGCCGGGCTCGCCGCCTCGCTCTACGACGTGTTCATCTGGTACCCGGGCACCGCGTGGGGCAGCTTCCGCCTCCCGTACATCCTGATCACGGCGGTCAGCTCCTGGTCGTGGCCGGCCTGGGCAGCGTCGCCCTGACCCGCGCCCTGGCGGGGACGGGCGTCCTCGACCGCTTCCCCGCCGGCCGCGAACGCCCCGCCGTCTGACCGCCACCCCCGCACCCGGAGCCGCGTTGATCATGAGGTTGTCGTCATCCGGCGTGGCGTGTCGGGACGACAACTTCATGATCGCCGGACGAGAGGGGGTGGAGCGGTGAGCGCCGTGCAGCTGCGGGGGTTCGGGTGGCGGCACGCGGGCCGGAAGGCGTGGGCGGTGCGCGGGGTTGACCTGCGCGTCGAGGCCGGCGAGCGGGTACTGCTGCTCGGGCCCTCGGGAGCCGGGAAGAGCACCCTGCTCAGCGCGCTGGCCGGGCTGCTGCCCGAGGACTCCGGTGAGCAGGAGGGCACCGTCGAGATCGACGGGCTCGACCCGCGCAAGGCCCGGGAACGGGTCGGCATCGTCTTCCAGGACCCGGAGACCCAGCTGGTGATGGCCCGCTGCGGCGACGACGTCGCGTTCGGGCTGGAGAACCGGGGCGTACCGGCCGACGAGATCTGGCCCCGGGTGGACGAGGCGCTGCACCGGGTCGGCTTCCCGTACCACCGGGACCGGCCCACCGCCGCCCTCTCCGGCGGCGAGCAGCAGCGGCTCGCGCTGGCCGGGGCGCTGGCCCTGCGGCCGACGCTGCTGCTGCTCGACGAGCCGACCGCCAACCTCGACCCGGCCGGCGCGGCGCTGGTCCGGCGGGCCGTCGCGGACGCCGTCGACGCGGACACCACGCTGATCCTTGTCGAGCACCGGGTCGCCGAGGCGCTGCCGCTGGTCGACCGGGTGGTCGTCCTCGAACCCGGTGGCGGGGTCCGGGCCGACGGACCGCCCGCCGCGGTCTTCGCCGCGCACGGCGACGCGCTCGCCGCCGAGGGCGTCTGGGTGCCGGGTCGGATCGTCGCGCCCCGGCACGCGACCGCGCCGGCCGGCGAGCCGCTGATCACCGCCGACCGGCTCGGCCTGCCGCCCCGGCTGGCCCCCACCGACCTGTCCGTACGCGCCGGCGAGGCGCTCGCCGTCCTCGGCCCCAACGGCGCCGGGAAGTCCACCCTGGCCCTGCTCCTCGGCGGACTGCTCCGCCCCGGCACCGGCACGGCCAGCGCCACCGCCGTGCTGGCCGGCCGGGACGCCGGCACTTCCCCGCACCGCTGGCGGGCGCCGCCCTGGCCGCGCGGATCGGCTCGGTCTTCCAGGACCCGGAGCACCAGTTCGTCACCGGCACCGTCTTCGACGAGCTGGCGCTCGGCCCGCGCCGGACCGGCCGGTCCGAGGCGGCGTGCGGGCCACGGTCGAGACGCTGCTGGAACGGCTCCGGCTGGCGAAGCTGGCCGGCGCCAACCCGTACACCCTCTCCGGCGGCGAGGCGCGGCGGCTGAGCGTGGCGACCGCCCTGGCCACCGCGCCCCGCCTGCTGATCTGCGACGAACCCACCTTCGGTCAGGACCGGCGGACCTGGCGGGAGCTGGTCGACCTCTTCGCCGAGCTGCGCGACGCCGGGCACGGCGTCGTCACCGTCACCCACGACCCGGACTTCGTCGCCGCGCTGGCGGACCGGACCGTCATCCTGGAGCGCCGGGCATGATCGTCATCGAGCCGGTCGCCGCGCCCGGTGCGCCGCTGGCCCGGCGCAATCCGGTCGCGAAGCTGGCCGCCGCGCTGGTCTTCTCGGTCGCCCTGATCGCCACCCTGGACCCGGTGGCCCCGGCGATCGCCATCGCGATCGAGCTGGGCGTGCTGCCGCTGTTCGGCGTGCGTTACCGGGTGCTGGCCCGGCGGGCCTGGCCGCTGCTGGCCGGCGCCGCCGGCATCGTGGTCACGCTGGTGCTGTTCGCCGCGGACCGGTCCGGCCGGGTGCTGGTCGAGGCCGGGCCGGTGACGGTGACGTCGGGGGTGCTGCTGACCGCGCTGGGGCTGGTGCTGCGGATGCTCGCGGTGGCGCTGCCCGGCGTGATCGTCTTCGCCACCACCGACCCGACCGACCTGGCCGACGCGCTGATCCAGAACGCGAAGGCGCCGGCCCGCTTCGCCATCGGCGCGCTGGCCGCGTTCCGGTTGGTGCCCCTGCTCGGCCAGGAATGGCAGATGATCAGCATGGCCCGGCGGGCCCGAGGCGTGGACGCCGGCCGCAACCCCCTGGCCCGGCTGCGGCTCTTCGTCTCGACCGCGTTCGCCCTGCTGGTCGGGGCGATCCGCCGGGGCACCCGGCTCGCGGTGGCGATGGACGCCCGCGGCTTCGACGCCGGCACCCCGCGCACCGTCGCCCGCCGACAGCGCTTCACCACGGCGGACGGGCTGCTGATCGCCGGGGCGGCGGCGCTGGCCGGCGGCGCGCTCGCGGCCAGCATCCTGCTCGGCACCTTCCGCCCGCTGCTCGGCTGAGAAGCCGGCGAGTGCTCCGTCACCGCCGGAGCTGCGCCACCCCGGCCTGGTACGCCAGCACGACCGCCTGCACCCGGTCCCGCACCCCCAGCTTGGCGAAGATGCGGTTGACGTGCGTCTTCACGGTCGCCTCGCCGACGAAGAGCTGGCCGGCGATCTCGCGGTTGGACAAACCGAGGGCCATCATCCGCAGCACCTCGGTCTCCCGGAGGGTCAGGTCCGCCAGGCCGGGGCTGCCGCCGACCGGCGCCGTCGCGGTGTAGTGGTCGATCAGCCGACGGGTGATCGACGGGGACAGCAGGGCGTCGCCGCGGGCGGCCGTCCGCAGGGCCTCGGCCAGATCCTTCGGCGGCGTGGTCTTGAGCATGAATCCGGACGCGCCGGCGCGCAGCGCCCGGTAGACGTACTCGTCGAGGTCGAAGGTGGTCAGCATGATGATCCGGACGTCCGCCCGCGCGGCCAGGATGCGCTCGGTCGCGGCGATCCCGTCGAGCCGCGGCATGTGGATGTCCATCAGCACGACGGCGGGCTGGAACCGGGCCGCGAGCAGCACGGCATCCTCGCCGTCGGCGGCGTCGGCGACCACCTCGATGTCGGGCTGCGCACCGAGGATCATCCGCAGCCCGCCGCGGACCAGCGCCTCGTCGTCGGCGATGAGGACCCGGATCACGTCGTGGTCCCCGTCGTGGAGAGCGCGGAAGCCGACGCCTCGGGATCGAAGGGCAGTTCGACCCGCACCTCGAAGCCGCCGTCCACCCGCGGGCCGGCGGTGACCGTGCCGCCGAACAACTCCGCCCGTTCCCGGATCCCGGTCAGGCCGTGACCGGTGCCGTTGCTGCGGCGGGCGGGGCCCGGTCCGTCGTCGACGACGTGCAACCGCAGGGCGTTACCGCCCACCTCGACGGAGACATCGACGGTCGACCCCGGTGCGTGCCGGGCGGCGTTCGTCAGCGCCTCCTGCAGGATGCGGTAACCGCTGACGTCGGCGGCCACCGGGACCGTCGTGAGGTCGCCCGTGACGCGCACCTCGACCCGGCCGCCGGCGATGCGTACCGCGGCGGTCAACGGGTCGATCCGCCGCAACGACGGGAGCCCTTCCGGGGCGGCCTCCGCGCCGCGGAGGATGACGAGCAGCCGACGCAACTCGGTGACCACCTCGCGCCCGACGTCCTGCACCGCCTCGAGCGATTCGCGGGCCTGGTCGGCGTCCGAGTCGAGCACGGCCTGCGCCGCGCCGGCCTGGAGCACCATCACCGAGACGCCGTGGGAGACGATGTCGTGCAGCTCCCGGGCCACCCGCAGCCGCTCGTCGGTCCGGGCGGCGGCTTCCCGTTCGGCGGCGAGCGCGACCAGCCGGGCGGCCTGCGCCCGACGCATCCGCACGGCGTAGCCGGGGCCCAGCACGGCGAGCCCGACGAAGAGGATGAACATCCAGTCGGAGTCGCCCGCAGCGAGGTTCTCGATCCCGAGCGAGCCGAAGTAGCTGACCGCGGCGACCGCCGGCGCGGCCCGCCCACCGACGGCGATGCCGGCGAAGCAGGCGGCGACCAGCGCGAGCAGCGGTACGACCGGCCACTCCGGAAGCACCGGCGTGAAGCTCTGCGCGGTGAAGCAGGCGCCGGCCAGGACGGCGGCCGCCCGGGGGTACGCCGTGCAGCCCGCCACCGCGAGGCCGTAGCCGGCCAGCAGCACGGTGAGCACGGCGAGCCAGCCGCCGGGCAGCGCGGCGATGTCCGGCCCCTGTCCCTCGACGTAGCCGGCGAGCGGGACGTACAGCTCGGCCAGGCCGAACGCGAACAGCGCGACACCCGCGACGAGGACCGCGCCGCGGCGCCAGCGGGATCGGATGTCGAGGGCGGCGGACATGGTGGGAAGGGTATCGGCGGAGCCGGCGGCCCGGCGTCCACCCACGGGTGTAGGAGGGCCGGGCGGAACTCCACCCGCGGATCAACTTCGCGGCGGACGACCCGCCCGGACCCGACTCCTAGCGTCCATCACACAGCTTCGAGAGGGAGATTCTGATGGATGACAGGACCGGATGGCGGTACGGCCGGCGGCTCACGGCGGTCGCCCTGGCCGCGGGCGGTGTGCTGTACGGCGTCGCGAACGCCTTCTACTGGGTGATGTTCCCGGACGACGTGTCCGAGACCGCCGGCAACGTGGCGGTGGCCGCCGGGAACCTGGGCGCCTGGCGGGCGGAGACCGTCCTGTTCGCACTGGCACATCTGCTGCTGCTGCCGGCGATGGCCGGACTGGCCGCCGCCCTCGGCCGGCGCAAGCCGCTCGTCGCCGCCATCGGCGGCAGCGTCGCCCTCCTCGGCCTCTACTTCTCCGGCGTCCACCTCTGGCATTACAACGCGTTCTTCGGGGCCCTCGCCGGCGCCGGCGTCGACGCGGACGCCGCCCGGCCGGTCGTCGACGCCCTCGACAACGATCCGTTCGTGATGGCGTCGTTCGCCGTGTGGCTGCTGGGCTGGCTGGTCGGGCTGCTGGTGCTGGCCTTCGGCGCCTGGCGCGCCGGCCTGGTGTCGCTGTGGGTGCCGCTCGTCCTCACCGGCGGGCAGGTGCTCGACATCGTCACCGAGGGGGCCCCGCTCAAGATCGCGGTCAGCCTGCTGATGGTGGCCGGGCTGTTCGGCCTGGCCCGCGGTGTCGACCGCCGTCGCCCGGCCGACTCGCCGGGCGAGGCGAAGGCCGCGCTGGCCGCACAAACCTGAGCCGGGGTACGGGGACATGGGCGGGTCGCCGCATCGCGCGACCCCGCCCACGTGCGTCCCGTCCCGGCCGTCGGTGCGACGGCCGGGATCGTCGGCCCGCCGCCGGCCGCGCCCTACAACTCAGCTGCGGCGGAAGGCGTACCGGCGGGTCTGGCCGGCGCGCTGGCTGCGCCCGGCGAACCGGGCGTCCCGACCGGCCGGCGGACCGCCCTTCGGCGGTGGCGGGATCTCCGCCTGCGTCGACGCCGGCAGGGCGACCGGCGCGGCCGGTGCCACCGCGGGGATGTCGACGTCGGGCAGGGTCACGTCCACCACGGACGGCCCGGACGACGGCTTACGGGACTTCTTCGGACTGCGTTTGGCGGGCATACGCTGCCTCCTGACTGCGGGGCGCCGGTGGCGCGGCGAGCGGGGAACGGGGCTGCCCCGACGGGCCCGACCACGGAGGACGTCGCGACGACGGCGGCGAGTGGCATGCGGACGCCCGGAGCAGCGGCCCGCGGCGACGGCGGCGGGCCAGCTTCCGAAAAAGGGCGTCAGTTACGCATGCCCCGAGGCTATCCGACGGCCCGGGCGACCCGCAGCCGAATTACTGGCACGATCGGCGACATGCTGATCGCGTTCTCGATCACCCCGCTCGGCGTGGGTGAATCCGTCGGTGACCTGGTCGCCGAGGCCGTCCGGGTGGTCCGCGAGTCCGGGCTGCCGAACCGGACCGACGCCATGTTCACCACCGTGGACGGCGAGTGGGACGAGGTGATGGCGGTGGTGAAGCGCGCCGTCGACACCGTCGCCGCCCGGGCACCCCGGGTCAGCCTGGTGCTGAAGGCGGACGTCCGGCCCGGGGTGACCGACGCGATGCACGCGAAGGTCGCCCGCATCGAGGCCCGGCTGGCCGAGGGCTGACCCGGGCCGACGCGGCCGCTGCGCCGCACCGACGGCCGGCTGCCCGACCCCGACCGCCACACCGCGCTGACGGTGCGCTCACCCGACGTCGATGAGTCGCCCCGGGCCGCCGTCGACCGCGATACGGTCGCAGGACGGGCAGTCCGGCGAGAGGTGGCGGTACGGATGGCACAGCAGGCGACGGCGCAGATCGGCGTGACCGGTCTGGCGGTGATGGGTCGGAACCTCGCCCGGAACCTGGCCCGCAACGGTTTCATCGTGGCGGTGCACAACCGGTCGCCGGAGCGCACCCGCAGCCTGGTCGCCGAGCACGGCGACGAGGGCGCCTTCGTCCCGTCGGAGTCCCTCGCCGACTTCGTCGCCTCGCTGGAGCGGCCCCGCGCGGTCATCGTCATGGTGAAGGCGGGCGGCCCGACCGACGCGGTGATCGACGAGCTGGTGCCGCTGCTCGAGGAGGGGGACATCGTCGTCGACTGCGGCAACGCGCACTTCGCCGACACCCGCCGCCGCGAGGAGGCGCTGCGCGGGCACGGGCTGCACTTCGTCGGCACCGGCGTCTCCGGCGGCGAGGAGGGCGCGCTCCGCGGCCCGAGCATCATGCCCGGCGGCTCGGCCGAGTCGTATCGGAAGCTCGGGCCGATCTTCGAGAAGATCGCCGCGCAGGTCGAGGGCACGCCGTGCTGCCGGCACATCGGCCCGGACGGCGCCGGCCACTTCGTGAAGATGGTCCACAACGGCATCGAGTACGCCGACATGCAGCTCATCGCCGAGGCGTACGACCTGCTGCGGGCCGGGCTCTCGGCGAGCCCGGCGGAGATCGCGGAGATCTTCCGGGAGTGGAACGGCGGCGAGCTGGAGTCGTTCCTCATCGAGATCACCGCCGACGTGCTGGCGCACACCGACGCCGCGACCGGCAAGCCGTTCGTGGACGTTGTGCTCGACCAGGCCGAGCAGAAGGGCACCGGCCGCTGGACCGTGCAGAGCGCCCTCGACCTCGGCATCCCGATCACCGGCATCGCCGAGGCGACCTTCGCCCGGTCGCTCTCCGGCCACGCCGACCAGCGCGCGGCCGCCCGCCGCACCTTCGCCGACGCGGGCGAGAAGTGGCAGGTCGACGACCGGGAGACGTTCGTCGAGGAGGTGCGGCGCGCGCTGCTGGCCAGCAAGATCGTCGCGTACGCACAGGGCTTCGACCACATCCGGGCCGGCAGCCGGGAGTACGACTGGGACATCGACCTGGGCGGCACCGCCACCATCTGGCGGGGCGGCTGCATCATCCGGGCCCGCTTCCTGGACCGGATCCGGGAGGCGTACGACGCCGAGCCGGAGCTGGCGACGCTGCTGGTGGCGCCGTGGTTCGCCGACCGGGTGAGCGCCGGCGTGCCGGGCTGGCGGCGGGTGGTCGCCGACGCGGCCCGGGCGGGCGTGCCGACTCCGGCGTTCTCGTCGTCGCTGGCCTACTTCGACGCGCTGCGCGCCGAGCGGCTGCCGGCCGCGCTGATCCAGGGGCTGCGGGACAACTTCGGCGCGCACACCTACCGGCGGGTCGACCGCGAGGGCTCCTTCCACACGCTCTGGGCCGGCGACCACTCTGAAGTGGAGGCGTGAGGCTCAACCGCCCAGCGGGCGGCGCGGTCAGGCGAGGGCGGCGTGCATCTCCCAGACCAGGATCTCGGCCGGCTCGGTGGCGGTCACCCGCTGTCCGCCGGTCATGGTGATCCGGGCCGCGTCCCCGTCGCCCAGCCGACCGGTGCCCTCCAGCGTCACCGCCCCGTTGGGCACGTAGAGGTGCAGGAACGGCGCGTCCGGGAGGGTCACCTCGTCGCCGGGGGCGAGCCGGGCGGCGTGCAGGGTGGCGTACCGGTTGCGGATCCGGATCGCGGACGCGCCGTCGTACTGGTCCATGCCGGAGGCGACCGGGACCAGGCCGCCGCGGAGCAGCTCGTCGCCGATCTCCAGCTGCTCGTACCCGGGGTCGACCCCTCCTCGTCGGGGATCACCCACATCTGGACGAAGTGCACGGGGTCGTCGTGCGGGGTGGTGCCGGCGAGCCGCCAGGCGTCGTTCTTCTCCGAGTGCAGGATGCCGGTGCCCGCGCTCATCCGCTGCGCCAGGCCGGGGTAGATGACGCCGGAGTGGCCGGTGGAGTCCTGGTGCACCAGCGAGCCGCGCAGCACCCAGGTCACGATCTCCATGTCCTGGTGCGGATGGGTCTCGAAACCGGTGCCCGGGTGCACCACGTCGTCGTTGTTGACCAGCAGCAGCCCGTGGTGGGTGTTGGCCGGGTCGTAGTGCCGGGAGAACGAGAACGAGTGCTTCGAGTCGAGCCAGGACAGCCGGGTCGTGAACCGGTCGGCGGCCCGCCGGACGTCCACGGCGGGCATGGGGGCGACAGCGGTCACCAGGCACGCTGCCCGGTCTCGGTGGGCGCCCAGGTCAGCGCCGGCTCGCCGGTGGCCCCGAGCTCGGCGATCTCGCCGGAACGCACGCTCGGGACGTGCCCGAACTCGGCGCAGTGCTGCTCGGCGATCTCCGCGCAGATCCCGGCCACCTGCTCGCAGATCGGGCTGCCGAGGTCGGCCGCGTTCAACGCCATGATCATCTTGTACCGGAGATCCCGCATCCCCACCCCCGTGGCGGGCGCGTCCCGACGGCGCGCCCTGGGCCGATCGTACGCGCGAGCGCCCCGCCCTCCGGCCGGAAAGCCGGATGCGGGGCGCGGTCCGCGAGCCCGGTCAGCGCCGCGACGCCGCGGCGCCGACCGTCGACGTCACCAGAACCGACGACGCTTGGCCTTCTGCGGCCGCAGCATGTCGGCGCCCTTGGTGAGCAGTCGGCTCACCCCGGACGAACCGCGCCGGGCCTCCAGAGTGTGGCTGAGCCGACGGGCGCCGGCCGCCGCCAGCGGCACGGCGACCGCCATGACCGCCCACTGGGCAATCCGCTTCTGAATCATGTGGGTTCACCTCCGCGATTGGCTGCTGTCCGGATTGATACCCAGCCCGCCGCGCCGGTAAGCGTGACTCAGATCCGCGGCGCGACCGGGTTGGGCAGCGCGCCACCGAAGCGGCGGTCCCGCTGGGCGTACAGCTCGCAGGCGTACCAGAGGTGGCGGCGGTCGAAGTCCGGCCAGAGCGTGTCGAGGAAGACCAGCTCGGCGTACGCGCTCTGCCAGAGCAGGAAGTTGGAGGTCCGCTGCTCGCCGGAGGGGCGCAGGAAGAGGTCCACCTCGGGGACCTCCGGGTGGTACAGGTACTTCCCGATGGTCTTCTCGGTGACCTTGCCCGGGTCGAGCCGGCCGGCGGCCACGTCGCGGGCGATCGCGGCGGCGGCGTCGGCGATCTCCGCCTGGCCGCCGTAGTTGACGCAGAACTGGAGGGTCAGCGTCGAGTTGCCCCGGGACATCTCCTCAGCCGTCTGCAACTCGGAGATGACGCTCCTCCAGAGCCGGCCGGCCCGACCCGACCAGACCACCCGGACGCCGAGGTCGACCAGCTGGTCCCGGCGGCGGCGGATGACGTCCCGGTTGAAGCCCATCAGGAAGCGGACCTCGTCCGGCGAGCGCCGCCAGTTCTCGGTGGAGAAGGCGTACGCGGACAGGTAGGGGATGCCCAGCTCGATCGCGCCCTCGATGGTGTCGAAGAGGCTGTGCTCGCCCTGCTCGTGACCCTTGGTGCGGGGCAGGCCGCGCTCCTTGGCCCACCGGCCGTTGCCGTCCATCACCACCGCGACGTGCTTCGGCACCGCGTCGGCGGGCAGCGCCGGGGGCCGGGCACCCGACGGGTGCGGAGTCGGTGGCGCCGGCTCGCGCCGGCCGGCACTCGTCGATCGGATCACTCGGTCTTCTCCCTGTTCACACCGTCCGCCTCCGCGACCGCGCCGACCGGCGGCGGGACCGCGGTGGCCGCCGGGGCACCCCGGTCGACCAGCGGCAGCGAGCGTAGCGCGCGCTCCAGGTGCCACTGCAGGTGCGCCGCGACCAGGCCGCTGCACTCCCGGCGTACGCCGGTCTCGGTGGCGTCGGCGAGCACCCAGTCGCCGGTGGTCAGGGCGGACATCAGGTCGATGGTGGCCGGCGCCGGGTGGGCCGCACCGGGCGGCCGGCAGTCCGGGCAGACCGCGCCGCCGGCCGGTACGGAGAACGCCCGGTGCTGCCCGGGCGTGCCGCAGACCGCGCACGCGGTCAGGGCCGGCGCCCAGCCCGCGAGGGCCATCCCGCGCAGCAGGTACGCGTCGAGCACCAGCGTGGTGGCGTGCTCGCCCCGGGCCAGGGACTTGATCGCGCCCAGGGTGAGCTGGAACAACCGCAGCGACGGTTCCCGCTCGACCGGGGTGAGCCGCTCGGCGGTCTCCGCGATCGCGCTGGCCGCGGTGTAGCGGGGGTAGTCGCCGAGGAACCGCTTGCCGTACAGGTCGATCCCCTCGACCTGGCTGACGGTGTGCAACGAGCTGCCGTGCTCGCCCTTCGGGTCGCCGGCGAGCTGGAGGTCGACGTGGCCGAACGGCTCCAGCCGGGCGCCGAACTTGCTGGTGGTGCGCCGGATCCCCCGCGCGACCGCGCGCAGCCGGCCGTGCCGGCGGGTGAGCAGGGTGATGATCCGGTCGGACTCGCCGAGCTTCTGCACACGCAGGACCACCGCGTCGTCGCGGTAGAGCTGTCGGCGGTACCCGGCCATCCGGTCATTCTCCCTCGGGGTGCGATCTCAGGGTCGGTTCGGGGTGGACGGGCGGAGGAACCCGGATGTGCGCCGGGCCGCCCCGGTCGTAGCGTGCTGGCCATGGCTCTGCACCAGACCACCGCCGTCGCCGCGCGCACCGGGGTCGCCGCGGCGGCGGCCGCCGCCCTGATCCTCCTCGCCGGGTGCGACACCCTCTCGTTCCGCCGGCTCGACTTCGACAACACCGAGGCGGTGAAGATCAGCCGGATCACCGTGCTGCCCGGCTCCGGTGACGTGACGGTCCGCGCCTCCGGCACCACCCCCCAGGTACGGATCAAGCGGATGGTGCGCTACCAGGGCGGCGAGCCCGACGCGCGGTACGAGGTCAAGGGCGACGAGCTCGTGCTGGACACCGACTGCGGGAACCGGTGCAGCATCTCCTACGAGGTGACCGCTCCGGAGGGGGTGGCGGTCCGGGGTGAGACCGGCTCCGGCAACGTGGAGCTGACCCGGGTCGGCCCGGTGGAGATCAAGCTCGGCTCCGGCGACATCACGGTGACCGGCGCCACCGGCCCGGTACGCGCCGAGACCGGCTCCGGCAACATCGAGGTGGTCGACGTGGCCGGCCGGGTGGACCTGCATGCCTCCTCGGGCGACATCAGCGCCCGCCGGCTCGGCGACCAGGTGGACGCGGAGGCCAGCTCCGGCAACGTCACCGTGGAGCTGGACCGGCCGGCCTCCGCCCGGGTCCACGCCGGCAGCGGCGACGTCGAGCTGACGGTGCCGGCCGGCCGGTACCGGGTCCGGTCCAGCACCGGCTCCGGGGACGCCGAGCAGGGCGTCGCCGACGACCCCACCGCGCCCCTGCTGCTCGACGTCGGCACCGGCAGCGGGAACGTGACGATCAGCCAGCGCTGATCTCCGTGCCGGTGGCCGCCCGCACGCCCCGCTGGGCGGG
>NZ_JAEVHJ010000066.1:0-25718 GCF_016802855.1 Micromonospora sp. ATA51
CACGGCGGCGGGGCCGGCCGCGGCGGCGCGCAGCTGGGCGGCCGCCGACGCGGCGGCGCGGCGCAGCGTGTCGACGGCCTCGTCCTGCCCGACCAGGTCGGCGAAGACGTCCGGCATCAGGTGGGGTGCTCCATGGTCACCAGCTCCGCGTCGGATAACTCCGGCTGGACCGTGGTGTCCGGCCCCTGCGCCGGGCGGGGGTGCACGATGGCGGCCGGGTCGACCAGGAATTCCTCGACCCGCCGGGCCACCGCGTCGGCGATCTCCTCGACCGGGCGGGACGCGTCGAGCACCAGGTAGCGCTTCGGGTCGGCGGCGGCCAGGTCGAGGAAGGCGTACCGGACCCGCTCGTGGAAGGCGACCGACTCGGTCTCCAGCCGGTCGGCGCCGGCGTTGCGCGACTCGACCCGGGACAGCCCGGTGTGCGGGTCCACGTCGAGGAGCACCACCAGGTCCGGCTTGAGCCCGCCGGTGGCCCACGAGGAGAGCCAGGAGACCTCCTGCACCGGCAGCGTACGACCGGCGCCCTGGTACGCCAGGGACGAGTCGACGTACCGGTCGCTGATCACCACCGCGCCCCGGACCAGCGCCGGACGGACCACGGTGGCGACGTGGTGCGCCCGGTCCGCGGCGTAGAGCAGCGCCTCGGCGCGGGGCGACGGCGCCTCCGCGCCGGCGTTGTCCAGCACCAGCGAGCGGATCCGCTCGCCGACACCGGTGGCGCCCGGCTCGCGGGTCACCACCACGTCCCGGCCCCGCTCGCGCAGCCGCTCGGCGAGCGCGCGGAGCTGGGTGGACTTGCCGGCGCCCTCGCCGCCCTCGAAGACCACGAAGAGGCCGCTGGAGACGAAGGGCTCGGCCGGCATCAGCGGACGGCCCCGGATCGAGCCCCAGAGGTCGGCCAGGACCGGCACGCCCTTCTTGTCGTCCATCTGACCGAAGGCGCTGATCCCGGCGAAGATGCCGGCGGCGCCGGCGGCGAGCAGCAGCAGCCGGGTCGAGGAGACGGAGACGCCCAGGTCGGCGATGGTCAGCTTGCGCGAACCGCCGACGCCCACCAGGAGGCTGCTCAGTGCGATGGCCAGGATCAGCACCAGCCGGGTGCCGATCTGCACCACGGCGAAGACCCGGCCGCGCACCTCGTCGGCGACCTCGCCACCGAGCAGCGTGGTGCCGGCGAGGAAGGCCATGCCGGCGCCCGCGCCGACCAGGATCGCGCCGAGGATGGCCATGGACAGGTGGATGGCGAAGGCGAGCACCAGCACGGAGGCGCTGGCCAGCACGATGCTCATGCCGAACCAGCGGCGCCGGGACATGTCCCGGACGATCATCGGGCCGAGCCCGATGCCGACGGCCAGGCCGATGAAGATGGCGCCGAAGAGCATGTAGAAGGCGGCGTCACCGGCACCGAGCGAGGCGGCGAAGAACTTGGCCGTGCCGATGACGATGCCGCCGCCGGCGAACGCGCCGAAGATGCCGAGCACCAGGCCGCGGACCAGCGGAGTCTGCTTGATGAACTGCCAGCCCTCGGTGAACTGGCTCATCATGCTCTGCTCGGTGCGTTCCCGCTCGCCGGCCTGCGCCCGGCTGATCTCCTTGATGCCGAACGCCACCACCAGCGCGGTGGCCAGCCGGGAGAAGGAGTTGAACCAGAGCGCGAGCTGGGCGGGCTCCGCCCAGCCGGGGATCCCCCCGTCGACGAGGCCCCGGACGCTGCGGTCGAGCACCGCCAGGCCGATCGCGGCGGCGACCGGGGTCAGGCCGTACGTGGTGATCAGGGTGAGCTGGTTGGCGGTCTCCAGCCGGGCCCGCGGGATCAGGTTCGGGACCGCGGCCTCCTTGGCCGGGATCCAGAGCAGGGTGATCGTCTCGATCAGGAAGGTGGCGACGGCTGCCCAGCTGACCACCACCCCGCCGCTGGCGCCGGTCAGCGCGAGCAGCGGAATCGAGGCGAAGAGCAGGAAGCGCAGCAGGTCGCAGATGACCATCGTCCAGCGCCGGTCGAACCGATCGGCGAAGACGCCGGCCACCGGGCCGAGCACCAGCGCCGGCAGCAGCCGGACGGCGATCAGGCTGCCGAAGGCAGCGCCCTTCGCGGTGCTGCCGGAGACCTGCGCGGCGGCGAAGACCGACGTGGCGAGCAGGCCGAGCCAGTCGCCGAAGGAGGCCGCGCCGAGCACGATCCAGAGCCGGCGGAACGGCCGGATGCGCAGCACCGAGCGGATCGCGGCGGCGCCGGACCGGTCGGCCTGGCTACCGGGCGACGACACGCCGGGCGACTCGCCGTTCTTCTGGCTTTCGATGGCCGTACCTCCACGTGCCGGCCCAGAGCTGGGCATCCCCGGTGGAACACTCTAGTCCCGGTGGGGAACGACCCCACCCGCGACATTCGCCTGCTCGCCGAGCGTAGGCCGCCGACACCACCGGCCGCAGCCCGGACAGACGCGAGGGTATTTCGCATTGACGCCCAGACAGTTAGCGTGCAGACGTGGCCACCGAAAGTGACAAACTTCGCGACCGCCTGGACCGGGCGACCGCGCACCTCGACCCGCCGTACGCCGTGGTCGACCTCGCCGCCTTCGACGCGAACGCGACCGCGCTGGCCGACCGGGCCGGCGGGAAGCCGGTCCGGGTCGCCAGCAAGTCGGTGCGCGCCCGGGACCTGCTGACCCGGGCGCTGGGCCGGCCCGGCTGGCAGGGGGTGATGGCATTCACCTGCCCGAGGCGATCTGGCTGGCCCGGGCCGGCGTCTCGACCGACGTGCTGGTGGCGTATCCCACCGCGGACCGGGGCGGCCTCGCCGAGCTGGCGGCCGACCCGGCGCTCGCCGACGCGGTGACGCTGATGGTGGACGGCACCGAACAGCTCGACCTGGTCGACGAGGTGTGCCCGCCCGGGCGCCGGCCGGCGCTGCGGGTCTGCCTCGACCTGGACGCCTCCTGGCGACCACTGGGCGGGCGGGTGCACGTCGGGGTCCGCCGCTCCCCGGTGCACAGCGCCCGGGCCGCCGGCGCCCTCGCCGCCGCCGTCGCCGGCCGGCCGGGCTTCCGGCTGGTCGGCCTGATGTCGTACGAGGCGCAGATCGCCGGCCTCGGCGACGCGCCCCCCGGACAGGCCCTGCTGGGCACGGCGATCCGGGTCGCCCAGCGCGGGTCGTACCGCGAGCTGCTGGCCCGGCGCGCGGCGGCGGTCGCCGCGGTCCGCGACCACGCCGACCTGGAATTCGTCAACGGCGGCGGCACCGGCAGCGTGGCCGCGACCAGCGCCGATCCCGTGGTCACCGAGGTCACCGCGGGATCGGGCCTGTACGGGCCGACGCTCTTCGACGCCTACCGTGCCTGGCGGCCCACCCCGGCGGCCTTCTTCGCCTGCGCGGTGGTCCGCGGCCGGCACCCGGCCTGGCGACGGTGCTCGGCGGCGGTTGGATCGCCTCCGGCCCCGCCGCCGACAGCCGGCTGCCCCGCCCGTGGCTGCCGGCGGGGCTGAAGCTGCTCGGCCCCGAGGGGGCCGGCGAGGTGCAGACCCCGCTGGCCGGCCCGGCGGCGGCCGGCCTGCGGGTCGGCGACCGGGTCTGGTTCCGGCACGCGAAGGCCGGCGAGCTCTGCGAGCACGTCAACGAACTGCACCTGGTGGACGGCGACGCGCTGGTCGCGACCGTCCCCACGTACCGGGGCGAGGGCCGGGCGTTCCTCTGAACTGCCACCCGGCCCTCGGTGCCGGTCGTGCCACCCGGCGCACCCCGGGCGAGTTCCGTTGCTGTTCCCGCCCCGGTCGCACCCCGGACGGGTTGCCGTCGAGCCACCCGGTCGCACCCGGACTCTGCGCTGGCCGCCGGCCGACGCACCACGGATCGGCGGCGCCGTGCTCAGTTCGGCTGAGTGGCCTCGCTCCGGGCGTCGACCTGGCGGTGCAGGTACTCCCGGATCAGCGCCTTGGCCTCGGCCAGCACCCGCTCGTCGCCCTCGGGGACGCGACGGAACGCCAGCTTGATCAAGGAGTCGGCGGCCTCCACCGCGATCTCCAGGTGGAACCGGAGATCGGGCGCGTCGAGGCCGAAACGCTCGGTCAGCACCCGGGCCAACTGGTCGGCGATCACGCCGTTGTTGTCCCGCTGCTCATCGAGCAGGTGCAGGTCGACCACGTCGCCGAAGTGCAGGGTACGGAATCCGGGGACCGTGCGGTGCATCGTGATGTACTCGTCGATCCCCGCGTCGACGCCGTCCCACCAGTGGGTCAGGTCGTCGGAGGCGAACCGCTCGTCGAGCCGCTGGAGGTAGGACTCCATCGTGCGCAGGGTCAACGCCTGCACGATCGCCCGCTTGTCCGGAAAGAACTGGTAGACCGACCCGATCGCCACCTCGGCGCGCTCGGCGAGCAGGGTCGTGGTCAGTCCCTCGTACCCCACCTCGTCGACGAGCTCGGCGCAGGCGTCCAGCATTCGCTGGACCCGCGCGACACTTCGACCCTGCACCGGTACGCGGCGCAGCGGCCCGGTCGTGGCGGCTGGTGTGGACACTCGCCACCCCCCTTCGACGGATGAACATATCTGCACGTCACTGGACTGTGACTACCGGTACAACGAACGGGGCTCGATTGCGGTATTTACCAGGCACAACGTTCCTGATATGAAGTCAGTTCATATTCATTTCGAGGAGCGTCCATGCCCGGTACGCCACCCACCTGGTCCAACTGGGCCGGCAACCAGCACAGCACGGCCACCGCCATCCTGCGCCCTCGGAGCGTCGAGCACATCGCCGAGGCGGTCCGGTCCGCGGCCGCGGCGGGCCGACGGATCCGGGCGGTGGGCAGCGGCCACTCGTTCACCGGCGCCACCCTCACCGACGGGGACCGCCTCGAACTGGCCGAACTGGACACCGGCGTCACCGTCGACACCGCCCGGCGGCTGGTCACCGTGCCGGCCGGGATGACCCTGCACGCCCTCAACGACCTGCTCGCCCGGCACGGCCTGGCGCTGCCCAACCTCGGCGACATCGACGCCCAGACCGTCGCCGGCGCGCTCTCCACCGGCACCCACGGCACCGGCGCCCGCCTCGGCTGCCTGTCCACCTTCGTCACGGCGTTGACCCTGGTCACCGGCACCGGCGAGGTGCTGCGCTGCTCCGCCGACGAGCACCGGGACGTCTTCGCCGCCGCCCGGGTCGGCCTCGGCGCCGTCGGCGTCCTGGCCGAGGTCACCCTGCGCTGCGTCGACGCCTTCGTGCTCCGCGCGCACGAGCGCCCGGCGCCGCTGGACGCGGTGCTCGCCGAACTGCCGGCCCTCATCGATGGGCACGACCACGCCGAGTTCTACTGGTTCCCGTACACCTCCCGGGTGCAGGTCAAGACCAACGACCGGGTGCCGGCCGACGACCGGCCGCTGCCCCGGTGGCGCGGCTGGCTGGACGACGAGTTCCTGGCCAACACCGTGTTCGCCGGCGCCTGCCGGCTCGGCCGCGCCGTGCCGGCGCTGGCCCCGGGCATCAGCGCGGTCTCCGCCCGGGCGCTCACCGAACGCACCTACACCGGCCGCTCCGACCAGGTCTTCTGCACCCCGCGCCGGGTCCGCTTCGTGGAGATGGAGTACGCCCTGCCGCGCGCCGTCCTGCCCACCGCGCTCGACGCGCTCCGGCGGATCATCGACGGGCTCCCGTTCAAGGTGCTCTTCCCCGTCGAGGTCCGCTTCACCGCCGCCGACGACATCTGGCTGTCCCACGGGTACGGCCGCGACTCCGCGTACGTCGCCATCCACCAGTACGTCGGGGCGCCCTACGAGCCGTATTTCCGGGCGTTCGAGGAGGTGGCCACCGAACTGGGCGGTCGCCCGCACTGGGGCAAGCTGCACTGGCGCGCCGCGGCCGACCTCGCCCCCGCCTACCCCAGGTTCGCGGACTTCCTCGCCGTCCGCGACCGCCTGGACCCCGACCGCCGCTTCGCCAACGACTACCTCGACCGGGTCCTCGGCGACGGCGCTCCGCCGCCCGGCGCCACCAGCTGATCCGGGCCGGCGCCGAGGGCCCGGACGTAGTCGAGCACCCGCTCGTACGCCGCCCGGTAGTCGTCCCGCACGCCCGCCGCGGTGGCGGGGTCGGCCAGCGCCGCGGTGAGATCGACCAGCCGGAGGTCCGGTGCGAGGTCGGTCCAGGTGGGCAGCGCCTCCATCCGGGTCACCGTCCAGCGCCCGGGGGCGGTCTCGGTGAAGGTCGCCCGGGCCATCACACCCTCGCGGTTGTCGTCGACCGGCTCGGCATGCCGGGCCAGCTCGTTCCCCATCCCGAAGACCACCCACTTGTCGCCGAAGCGCTGGAACGGCTGCACCGCGTGGGCGTGGTGCCCCAGGATGAGGTCCACGTCGGGCGAGGAGATCAACTGCTGCGCCCAGGCCCGCTGGTCGGCGTCCGGCAGGTGCTGGTACTCCGTACCCCAGTGCAGGCTGAGCACGACGATGTCGGCGCCGGCGGCCCGCGCCCGGTGGGCGGCGGCGAGGATCTCGGGCGGGTCGATGAGGTTGGCCAGCCACGGCTGGCCCGGTGGGCGGCTCAGCCCGTTGAAGTTCAGGCTGTAGGCCAGGTGGGCGATGCGGACGTCGCCCACCCGGTAGATCCGCGGCGTGGCGGCTTCGGCGGCGCTCCGGGCGCTGCCGGTGTGGCCCAGCCCGGCGGCGTCGAGCGCCCGGACCGTCCGGGCCACCCCGTCGGCGCCCTGGTCGAGGGTGTGGTTGGAGGCGGTGGAACAGCCGTCGAAGCCGGCGGAGCGCACCCCGTCGAGGACCTGCGGGGGCGCGTTGAACGACGGATAACCGGAGAACGGGCCGCCGGCATCGGCCAGCGGCGTCTCCAGGTGGCACAGCGCGAGGTCGGCTCCGGCGACCGCCGGGGCGACCCCGGCGAACATCGGGGCGAAGTCCAGAGCACCCGGCCGTCCGGTCCGGTCGGCGTCCCGGCGCGCCTGGGCGGTCACCTCCGGATGGACCAGCACGTCGCCCGCGGCGACGACCCGCACCACCCGCCGGCCGGCGGGATCCCCGGCCGGCACGGGCGACGACCCGGGGGCGAGGGTCTGCCGGTGGACCGGTGACTCGATGGTGTCCGCCGGCGCGGGTCCGCCCGCGTCCACCGCCCGGAAACCGACCACGGCGGCGGCGAGCAGCAGCGCTCCCGCCAGCGCGCCGAGCAGCACCCGGCGGCGCGTGGCGACGGCGACGGCGACGAACATTCCCTCACGTTAGGGAGCAGCCATCAGCGCCCTACGGCCAAACCGGGCATGTCAGCCGTTAGGGACAGCGGCCGGCGACCGTCACTCCTCGACGGGGCTGGCGGCGGCTGCCTTCTTCGGCGCCGCCTTCCTGGCCGGGGCCTTCTTCGCCGCGGTCGCCTTGGCGGTGGTGGTCTTCTTGGCGGCCGTCGACTTGGCGGCCGCGGCGGTCTTCTTCGCCGCGGTCTTCTTGGCCGGGGCGGCCTTCTTCGCCGCCGCCTTCTTCTTCGGCGCCGGCCCTTGGCCCGCTTCTCCGCGAGCATCTCGGAGGCCTCTTCCAGGGTCAGCGCCTCCGGGGTCTGGGCCCGCCGCAGGGACGCGTTGGTCTCCCCGTCAGTGACGTACGGCCCGAACCGGCCGTCCTTGATGACCAGCGGCTTCTCGGTGAGCGGGTCGTTGCCCATCTCGCGCAGCGGGGGCGCCGCCGCCCGACGCTGGCCCTTCTTCGGGGCGGCCAGCAGGGCCAGGGCCTCGTCCAGCGTGACGGTGAACATCTTCTCTTCCGAGTCCAGCGAGCGGAACTCGTCACCGCGCTTGACGTACGGGCCGTAGCGGCCGTTGTTGGCGAAGACCTCCACGCCGTCCGAGGCGACGCCGACCAGCCGGGGCAGGCTGAGCAGCTTCAGCGCCTCGTCGAGGGTGAGCGAGTCCGGCGTCTGCGAGCGCAGCAGCGACGACTTCCGCTCGCCGCTGGCCACGTACGGGCCGAACCGGCCGGACTTGAGCAGGATCGGCTCGCCGGTCGTCGGGTCGTCGCCGAGCTTGCGCTCGCCGCCGCCGCCGAGGAAGAGCTCGTGCACCTTCTCCGGGGTCAGCTCGTCGGGGGCCAGCCCCTCGGGGATCGGGGCCCGGTCGCCCTGGCCGCCGCCCTCCTCGCCCTCCGCCGGGGCCGCCGGCTGCTCGCCGGGCACCGCCCGCTGGAGGTACGGCCCGTACCGGCCGACCCGGACGACGACCTCACGCCCCTCGTCGTCGGTGAAGAGCGGGATCGAGTTGACGCTGCGCGCGTCGATCTCGCTGAGGTTCTCGGTGACCAGCTTCTTGAGTCCGCCCGCGTGGGCGATGGCCCGATCGCCGGTGCCGTTGGTGCTGCCGAAGTAGAAGGAGGTGAGGAAGTCGACGGCGGCGTGCTCCCCGCCGGCGATCTCGTCCAGCTCGTTCTCCATGCTGGCGGTGAAGTCGTAGTCGATCAGGCGCGGGTAGTGCCGCTCCAGCAGCCCGATCACCGCGAACGCCAGGAAGGTGGGGATCATCGCCTGGCCGCGCTTGGTCACGTAGCCGCGGTCCTGGATGGTCTGCATGATCGACGCGTACGTCGACGGGCGGCCGATGCCCAGCTCCTCCAGCGCCTTGACCAGGGACGCCTCGGTGTAGCGCGACGGCGGCTGGGTGTGGTGCCCCTGCGCGGCCAGCTCCTCAGCGGTCAGCGGCTGGTCCTTGACCAGGGTGGGCAGCCGGCGCTCGGCGTCCTCGGCCTCGGCGTTCTCGTCGTCGCTGGACTCGACGTAGGCGCGGAGGAAGCCCGGGTCGGTGATGGTCTTGCCGGTGGCGCCGAAGTCGGCCTCCTCGGCCGAGGAGGTGACCGCGCGGATGCGCACCGAGACGCTGGAGCCGACCGCGTCGGTCATCTGCGAGGCGATGGTGCGCCGCCAGATCAGCTCGTAGAGCTTGAACTCCTCGGCCGACAGCTCCTTGGCCACCTCGCCCGGGGTGCGGAAGTTGTCCCCCGCCGGGCGGATCGCCTCGTGCGCCTCCTGCGCGTTCTTCACCTTGCCGGTGTAGCGGCGCGGCTCCGGCGGCACGCTGCGCTCGCCGTACAGCTCGACGATCTGCCGGCGGGCCGCCGCGATGGCGGTCTCCGACAGGTTCACCGAGTCGGTACGCATGTAGGTGATGTAGCCGTTCTCGTACAGCCGCTGCGCGGTGCGCATCGTCTGCTGCGACGACAACCGCAGCTTGCGGGCCGCCTCCTGCTGCAGCGTGGAGGTGATGAACGGCGCGTACGGGCGGCGGCGGTAGGGCTTCTCCTCGACCCGGGTGACCGTGAACGGCCGCCCCGCCAGCCGGGCGGCGAGACCCCTGGCCCCGCCCTCGTCGAGGTGCACCACGCCGGCCCCGGCCCGCACCCGGCCCGTGGTCGGCTCGAAGTCCTTGCCGGTGGCGATCCGGTCGCCGTTCAGCGCGATCAGGGTGGCGTTGAAGGTGCGCGGCCCCTCGCCGGCGTTCGCGACGGCCAGCGTGGCCAGGATGTCCCAGTACTCGGCGGTGCGGAAGGCCATCCGCTGGCGCTCCCGCTCGACCACGATCCGGGTCGCCACGGACTGCACCCGGCCCGCCGAGAGCTTCGGCATGACCTTCTTCCACAGCACCGGGGAGACTTCGTAGCCGTACAGCCGGTCGAGGATGCGGCGGGCCTCCTGCGCGTCGACCAGGTCCCGGTCGATCTCGCGCGGGTTGGCCACGGCGGCCTGGATCGCCGGCTTGGTGATCTCGTGGAAGACCATCCGCTTGACCGGCACCTTGGGCTTGAGGGTCTCCACCAGGTGCCAGGCGATCGCCTCGCCCTCGCGGTCCTCATCCGTCGCCAGGAAGATCTCGTCGACCTCCTTGGCCAGCTTCACCAGCTTGCTGATCTGCTGCTTCCGGTCGGCGGAGACCACGTAGAGGGCGTGGAAGCCGTTGTCGACGTCCACCCCGAGCCGGGCCCACGGCTCACCCTTGTACTTGGCCGGCACGTCGGCGGCGTTGCGCGGGAGGTCCCGGACGTGGCCGAAGCTGGCCTCCACGACGTATCCCGGGCCGAGGTAGCCCGAGATCGTCTTGGCCTTCGCCGGTGACTCGACGATGACCAGACGGGTGGTTCCAGCGTTGCTCGGCACGTCTCTCTCCGACCTCACTCCTGCTCCATGCCCGTTTCGGGCCGTGTTGCACCGGCCGGACCACCGCCGGTCCGGATGTCCAACGTAACGCGCCGGCCGCGTTTCGGGTTTCGCGGGCGGCAAACCGGTCGGTACGTGGCGGCCGCCGGCCCGGCCACGCGGAGACTCCCGCCGGACGGCGCCACCGTACACCGCGAGTGGGGCGGGGAGCGGGCCACTGTGACGATCACGGACCCTCGGCCGAGGCGTCACCGGTCCGTTTTCCTGGACAAACCGCCGGGCGGGCGGTGTCCGAGATCGGACAGCCGACGGGGGTTGCGGGCCCGGCGCGACGGCCGCCCGGACCCCACCCCGGGCGGGCTCAGGCTGCGCCGCCGGGCCAGTCCGCCGCGGGCGCGGCGGGTGGCCGGTCACCCACCAGCTCGGCCAGCCGGGCGAGCCGCCGCCGTCCGGTGATCCGGTACGCCGGCCCGCCCGCCCCCGGGTCGAGGAGCGCCCCGGCCAGGCCGACCGCGGCCAGCGCCGCCCGCACCTGCGGCCAGCAGGACTGGTCTCCGGCGCCGAGCCGGAGCAGGAAGCCGGGTGGGTCGGCGGCCCCGGCGGCGGCGAGCCACAGCCGCAGCCGCGCCCGTTGAGGTGGAACCCGGCCGGCGGTCGCTTCCCGGCGCCACGCAACCAGGCCACCGCGAGCGGGGCCAGCGTGCTGGCGTACGCGGTGCGGACCAGGTGCCGGCCGTCCTCGGTCGGCTCCCAGCTCGCCGGCACCCCGCGCGCGGCCAGCTCGGCCACCAGCACGTGCACCCGCCAGGCGGCGTCGACCACCACCGACAGCCGGGCCGTCCCGCCCATCCGCACCACCTCCGCCGGCCCGGCGAGCAGGCCCGCCAGGTCCGCCAGGGACGGGTCGGCCGCCTCGGTGGAGAACAGCGAGAGCTGCCGGACCGGATCGGGGGAGGGTGGCGTCAGCGACACTCCGGGACCTCGTCGAAGGCCTGTTTGAGTTCGGTGGAGCTGAGCTTGCCGGTGTCCAGCGCGCTCGCGTCGTACTCCTTGTTGAGCGTCTCCACCGCGGCCCGGACCCCATCGTAGAAGGCCTTGGCCTCCCCGGTGTCCAGTCCGTCGATGGTGTCCCGGGCCCGACCGTAGGCGTCCCGGACCTTGCTCAGCGAGGCCCGGAAGCCGGCGGAGATCTCCGCGCCGTGGTCGGTCTCCGGCACCCCGGCCTGCTCGACCTTGCGGCGGGCGGTCTCGCTGGCCTGCTCGGCGCCCGCGAAGAGCCGGACCAGGTTCTCCTTGGCCTGCGCCGGGGTGGTCTGCGCGGTCATCTGCTGCTGGGTGCTGCTGGTCAGCTTGTTGATCTCGGCGCGCCACGGGGTGAGCGCCTCGCAGACCGAGGCGGCCCAGACCCGGGGGCTCGGACCGCCGCAGCCGGCGAGGACGAGGGCGAGCGTGGCCAGCACCACCGTGAGCTTTCCGGCGGTTGCCGCCCGGCGCGTACGCATGCGAAGCAGCGTACGGCCTTCCGGTGGAACTGCCACCGGTCAGGTTTCACCGATGGACGGGAGCAGGACGGTTCCCGGCCGGCGTCCGCCGACCGGGAACCGCTGCCGGCCGCCCCTCAGGCGTTGACCGGCTCCGGACGCTCCTCCTGGCTGCCCGCGCCGGCGTCGGTGCCGGTGTCCGCCATCGCGACGCCCTTGCGCTTGCTGAACACCACGGCCGCCACGATGATCAGCGCGGCGACCACGGCGAGCGTCACCCGCAGCGGGGTGTTCCGGTCGTCGCCCACGCTCCAGGCCACCACGGCCGGCGCGATCAGCAGCGAGACCAGGTTCATCACCTTGATCAGCGGGTTGATCGCCGGGCCGGCGGTGTCCTTGAACGGGTCGCCGACGGTGTCACCGATGACGGTCGCGGCGTGCGAGTCGGAGCCCTTGCCGCCGTACGCGCCGTCCTCGACCAGCTTCTTCGCGTTGTCCCAGGCGCCACCGGAGTTGGCCAGGAAGACCGCCATCAGCGTGCCCGCCCCGATCGCACCGGCCAGGTAGGACGCCAGCGCGCCCGGGCCGAGGCCGAAGCCGACCGCGATCGGCGCCAGGATGGCCAGCAGGCCGGGGGTCATCAGCTCGCGCTGCGCGTCCCGGGTGCAGATGTCGACCACCTTGCCGTACTCGGGGCGCTGGGTGCGGTCCATGATCCCGGGCAGCTCGCGGAACTGCCGGCGGACCTCCATCACGACCGCGCCGGCCGACCGCGAGACCGCGTTGATGGCCAGGCCGGAGAAGAGGAAGACCACCGCCGCGCCGATGATCAGGCCGACCAGGTTGCGCGGGTTGGCCACGTTCAGCGCGTTCAGGATCTCGGCCCCGGCGTCGCCGACCCCCGCGTCCTCGTACGAGCTGCGCAGCGTGTCGGTGTACGAGCCGAACAGCGCGGTCGCCGCGAGGACCGCGGTTGCGATCGCGATGCCCTTGGTGATCGCCTTGGTGGTGTTGCCGACCGCGTCCAGCTCGGTCAGCGTGCGCGCGCCGTGCTCGTCGATGTCGCCGGACATCTCCGCGATGCCCTGGGCGTTGTCGGAGATCGGGCCGAAGGTGTCCATCGCGACGATCACGCCGACGGTGGTGAGCAGGCCGGTACCGGCCAGCGCGACCGCGAAGAGCGAGAGCGTGATGGAGCTGCCGCCGAGCAGGAACGCGCCGAACACACCCGCGCCGATCAGCAGCGCGGAGTAGACCGCGGACTCCAGGCCGATGCTGATGCCGGCGAGGATGACGGTGGCCGCACCGGTCTGCGAGCTCTTGCCGATGTCCTGCACCGGGCGCCGGTTGGTCTCGGTGAAGTAGCCGGTCAGCGCCTGGATCGCGGCGGCCAGCACGATACCGATGATCACCGCGCCGATGGCCACCAGCCGCGGGTTCCGGTCGACGTCGATCAGGCCACCCTCCAGCTCGGCGAAGGTCGCCGGCAGGTAGGCGTAGGCGGCGATCGCCACCAGCACCGCGGAGAGCACCGCCGAGATGTAGAAGGCCCGGTTGATCGCGGTCAGGCCGTTGCGGTCGCTGGCGCGCAGCCGGGTGATGAAGACGCCGACAATCGCGACCAGCACGCCGATGGTGGAGATGATCAGCGGGAAGACCAGGCCGTCCTCGCCGAACGCGGCCCGGCCCAGGATCAGCGCGGCGACCAGGGTGACCGCGTACGACTCGAAGAGGTCGGCGGCCATACCGGCGCAGTCGCCGACGTTGTCGCCGACGTTGTCGGCGATGGTGGCGGCGTTGCGCGGGTCGTCCTCGGGGATGCCCTGCTCGACCTTGCCGACCAGGTCGGCGCCGACGTCGGCGGCCTTGGTGAAGATGCCGCCGCCGACCCGCATGAACATGGCGAGCAGCGCGGCGCCGAAGCCGAAGCCCTCCAGCACGGTCGGCGCGTCGCCCCGGAAGAGAATGACGACCAGCGCCGCACCGAAGAGGCCGAGGCCGACGGTGAGGAAGCCGACCACGCCGCCGGTCCGGAAGGCGATCTTCATGGCGCCCTCGCGGCCGCCTTCGCGCTCCCGGGCCGCCGCGGCGACCCGCAGGTTGGCGCGGGTGGCCAGCCACATGCCGGCGCCGCCGATGAACGCGCTGAACAGGGCACCCACCACGAAGAAGGCCGACCGGCCGATCTTCACCAGGGTCTGGTTGCCGTCGGTGTCGTGCACCGGCAGCAGGAAGAGCAGCACGACGGCGATCACCACGAAGATCGCCAGGGTCCGGAACTGCCGCAGCAGGTACGCCGAAGCGCCCTCCTGCACCGCCCCGGAGATCTCCTGCATGTTGGTGGTGCCCTTACCGGCTGCCAGCACGGCCTTGGTCAAGGCGGCGGCGAAGACGAGCGCCACCAGCGCGATGACCGCGGCGATGACGACGTACGTCGTGTTGGCTCCGGTAAGGGACAGTGCGCCGCCGTCGGCGGCCAAGGTCCCGGACATCTATGTCCTCCTGTACCGAACACTCGCGCCGGCCGTGGAGACGCACGGGCCGACGCCTGGATGCGAACTCGCCAGCGCGCCAACCCACCACCGCGGACCAGCGATGAACACCCATTCCCGCTGGCTGCGGGACGGGTCACTTGCTGACAACCCGGGTACTGTAGCCCTCCGCAGTGTTGGAGGTCACACCGAGGGGGCACCCTGTCTCGATGATCTTCGTGACTGTGTTACGAGGAAAAATCTGATATATGGGCCGACCAGCACGACGAGGCCGCGCTCCCGAGCGGGAACGCGGCCTGCGGGACGAACTGTCAGGTCAGCGGCCGACCGGCCACACCATCCGGACCTCGGTGCCGATGCCCTCGTCGACCGGGCGGACCTGGAGATCCTCGACGAAGCCGGCGAGCAGGGCGAAGCCGACGCCGGTGGTCAGCGCGTCCTCGCTGAGCGACTCCTTGGCCAACTCGTCCGGGGGCAGCGCGGCCAGGCCGATGCCCGCCTCGATCGGGGCCCGGTCCACCACCCGCACCGAGTACGCCCCGGAGTCCGACATCTCCACCAGCACCGGATCGTGCAGGCCGTACTGCCGGTGCAGGGCCACCGCCCGGGTGCACGCCTCACCGATGGCCAGGCGCACCTCGTCCAGCAGGTCCTCGCGTACCCCGGCCCGGCGGGCCACCGCGACGCCGACCAGGCGGGCGGTGCGCACGTGCACCGGGGCGGGCGAGAACGAGAGCTTGACGGTCGCCATCACGCGCTGGCGCCGGTCGGGTCGGCGCTGATCGCCGCGTCGACCGTGGGGTGCAGCGGGAAGACCTGGTCCAGCGCGGTGATCCGGAAGATCTTGAGCAGCGGCTCCTTGTCGCAGACCAGGGCGAACGAGCCATCCGCCGAGCGGAGCCGCTTGAGGGCCCCGACCAGCACGCCGAGCCCGGTCGAGTCGAGGAAGTCCACCCGGCCCAGGTCCACCACGACCCGGCGGGTCCCGCCGTCGATCAGTTCCAGGAGCCGTTCCCGCAGCCGCGGCGCGGTGTAGACGTCCACCTCACCGCCGACCTCGAGCACCGTGTGCTCCCCCACGGTGCGGGTCGCCAGCGACAGCTCCATCGGTCCTCCTCGTAGACTCTCCTGGGCATCTAACCATCCCGCCCACCAGACCCCTGCCGGGTCACCGGCGAAGGCTCCCCATACCCACCGCCCCGGGTTCCCAATTCCGAACACCAGTGCGAGAGTGCAGGACGTGACCTCCGCCGCCACCGTATCCGCAGGCACCGGCCCCGGGCGACCGCCGGCCGAGCTGCTGCGTCGGCTACGCGCGCGGCACACCGCCGACCCGGTCACCCACGTCGAGCGGGTGCCGGCCAGCACCGGCGAGCCGGCACCCTGGCCGCCTGGGCCCCAGCGGAACTGCGGGCGGCGTTCGCCCGCCGCGGCGTGGTCGCCCCCTGGCGGCACCAGGCCGAGGCCGCCGAGCTGGCGTACGCCGGGCAGCACGTCGTGGTGGCCACCGGCACCGCGTCCGGCAAGTCGCTGGCGTACCAGCTCCCCGCGCTGAGCACCCTGCTCGCCGACCCGCGCGCCACCGTGCTCTACCTGGCGCCGACCAAGGCGCTCGCCGCCGACCAGTTACGCGCCGTCGCCGGCCTGGAACTCGACGGGGTACGCCCCGCCTGCTACGACGGGGACACCCCGCGCGCCGAGCGGGAGTGGATCCGCCGGCACTCCCGGTTCGTGCTGACCAACCCGGACATGCTGCACCACGGCATCCTGCCCGGGCACGCCCACTGGTCCGGCTTCCTGCGCCGGCTGGCGTACGTGGTCATCGACGAGTGCCACACCTACCGCGGCGTGTTCGGCTCGCACGTGGCGCACGTGCTGCGCCGGCTGCGCCGGCAGTGCGCCCGCTTCGGTCGTACCCCCGTCTTCGTGCTGGCCTCGGCGACGTCGGGTGACCCGGCGACGGCGGCCGGGCGGCTCACCGGCCTGCCGGTGGCCGCCGTCACCGAGGACACGTCCCCGCGCGGCGGGGTGACCTTCGCGCTCTGGGAGCCGCCGCTGCTGCCTCGTGATCCCGCGTCCGAGGCCGTGGACCTCGCGCCGGTCCGGCGTTCGGCGCTGCGGGAGACCGCCGACCTGCTCGCCGACAGCGTCGCCGAGGGGGTACGCACCCTCGCCTTCATCCGCTCTCGCAAGGGCGCCGAGGTGGTCGCCGCGACCGCCCGGCGTGCCCTGGACGAAGCGGTCCCCGGGCTCGGCGACCGGGTGGCCGCCTACCGGGCCGGCTACCTGCGCGAGGAACGACGCGAGCTGGAACGGGCCCTGCTGCACGGCGACCTGCTCGGCCTCGCCTCCACCAACGCCCTCGAACTCGGCGTCGACCTGGTCGGGCTCGACGCCGTGCTGATCTGCGGCTGGCCCGGCACCCGGGCGTCGCTCTGGCAGCAGGCCGGCCGGGCGGCCGCTCCGGCGACGAGGCCCTGGCCGTGCTGGTGGCCCGGGACGACCCACTCGACACCTACCTGGTCCACCACCCGGAGGCGCTGTTCGGCCGGCCCGTCGAGGCGACCGTGCTCGACCCGGCCAACCCGTACGTCCTCGCCCCGCAGCTCGCCTGCGCCGCGGCCGAGGCCCCGCTCACCCCGGCCGACCTGGAACTGTTCGGCGACGGCGCGAAGGAGGCGGTCGACTCGCTCGTCGAGGCCGGCGCGCTGCGGCAGCGGCCCACCGGCTGGTACTGGCGGCATCGGGAACGCCCCGACGTCGACCTGCGCGGCGAGGGCGGCGCACCGGTCTGCGTGGTCGAGGCGTCCACCGGGCGGCTGCTCGGCACCGTCGACGGCGGCTCGTCGCACTTCCTCATCCACCCCGGCGCGGTCTACCTGCACCAGGGCGTCTCGTACGTGGTCGACTCGCTCGACCTGGCCGACGGGTGCGCGCTGGTGCACGCCGAGGAGCCGGACTGGTCCACCCACGCCCGCGACGTCACCTCGCTGTCGGTGGTGTCGGTCCGGTCGTACGTGGACGCCGGGCCGCTCGGGCTCTTCCTCGGCGAGGTCGACGTGACCAGCCAGGTCGTGTCGTACCAGCGCCGTCGGATCGCCTCCGGCGAGGTGATCGACACCCGGCCGCTGGACCTGCCCGCCCGGGAGCTGCGTACCGTCGCGGTCTGGTTCACGCTCTCGCCCGAGTCGCTGGCCGCCGCCGGAGTGGAGGCCGCCGACATTCCGGGTGCGCTGCACGCCGCCGAGCACGCCGCGATCGGCCTGCTGCCGCTGATGGCCACCTGCGACCGCTGGGACATCGGCGGGCTCTCCACCGCCGTGCACCCCGACACCGAAGCGCCCACCGTCTTCGTCTACGACGGCACCCCGGCGGAGCCGGTTTCGCCGAGCGGGCGTACGGGACGGCGGCGGCCTGGCTCCGCGCCACCCGCGACGCGATCGCCGAGTGCGGCTGCGAGTCGGGCTGCCCGTCCTGCGTGCAGTCCCCGAAGTGCGGCAACGGCAACAACCCGCTGTCCAAGTCCGACGCGGTGCGGGTCCTCGACGTGGTCCTCGCCAACCTGCCTTCCGAGGACGACGATCCGGCGGGCGTCGCCTCCGCACTGCCGATGTCGCCCGACGGCGACGCCCCGGTGGCGCCGGCTCCCGCCCTGCCGCGGCAGGACGAGCGGGTCCTCGACCACCCTTAGCGCGACGACCGACGCGACCTGGCCGCCTCGCGGCGTGCTCGGGGCTCGCGGGCGGGGTGATCGACTCGGCTTCGGCGATGTCGCGGTGTCCGGCGTGCCGGAAAGGGCCACCTCGCCGTTGTGGCAGCCGTCCCGGCTGACCAGGTGCGCCTGGGCGATGAAGGCGACCATCGAGGGCGGACGCTGAGGGCCCGGCTGTGCGAGACTCCGGCGTTACCCCTCGAAGGAGATCGCATGCAGCTCGACACCTTGCAGACCCAGCACCAGTTCTTCATCCGCCAGCGGATCCGGATGATGGTCAACCAGTACGAGGTCCGCGCGGTGGCGCCGGACGGTTCGGAGGGCGAGCTGCTCGCGTTCGCGCAGCAGAAGCGGCTCGCCTTCAAGGAGCAGGTGACCATCTACACCGACGACTCCAAGCAGACCCCGCTGCTCGGCTTCAAGGCCCGTCAGCGGCTCGACCTCGGCGCCACGTACGACGTGACCGACCACGCCGGCAACCCGATCGGGCTGTTCCGCAAGGACTTCGCCCAGTCGCTGCTGCGGTCGACGTGGCACGTTGAACAGGCCGGCCTGCCGCAGATCACGGGCCAGGAGCGGAGCCTGCCGGTGGCGCTGCTGCGCCGCTTCGTCGACTCGCTGTCCTGGCTGCCGTACCACTTCGACTTCGTCGCCGGGGGTCAGCCGGTGTTCTCGGTCGTCAAGAAGTGGGGCCTGCGCGACCGGTACGTGGTGGAGATCCAGAACCCGCAGATCGACCGGCGACTCGTCATCGCCATGGCGGTCGGCCTGGACGCCCTCCAGTCCCGCTGAGCCGTAATCGGTCCGGGGCGCGGCAGCTCGCCGCGCCCCGACCGACCCGGCCCGTGGGCGGCCCGGCGGGCCGACCCGGAGCGGTCAGCCTCGGATCGGGCCGGCCCGGGAGGTCGCCGTGGCGGTGCGGGTCAGCCAGGGCAACGGCGTGACCGTGACCTCCGCCGTGACCAGCACGTCCATCCCGTCGAGACGGCACGCGGAGAGCCGCGCGGCGTTCAGGCCGACCAGTTTCCCGGCCGTCCCGCAGGCCGCCGCCTCCCCTTCGAGTGCCCGGCCGGCGCCGGCGAGCGCCCCGAAGTCCGCCGCTACCCGGGCCTGCTGCCGGGCCGTCCGGGCGGCGCCGAGCGCCGCGCCGAACAGACCTACCAGGACGAACACCAGCCCCACGGCGAGCAAACAGATCGTGGCGCCGCCGCGATCCGTGTCCGCGCCGGCCCGGTTCGCCCGGGACGCGCCTACCGCCGTCACGGTCGTGGTGCCGGGGCACCGGGTTCGACGGCGGCGATCGCGGTGGCGGACACCGTGATCCGGGGCAGCCGCGCCCCCAGGGTGCGGACCGGGACGCGGACCGTGGCGGAGACGCGATCGCCGAAGACGGTGACCGCGACGTCCGCGCCGGGCGGTGCGTACCGGGCACCGGTGGCCGTTCCGTTCTCGCCCCGGGAGGCGGCGAGCGCAGCCTCCCGGGCGGCGTCCAGGCAACCGCTCCTCGTGGTCACCGCGTTGACGGCGGTGAGGCCGGTGAGCAGCAGCAGGACCAGCGCCGGCAGGCCGGCCGCCAGCTCGGCGGTGAACGAGCCACGTTCCGACCCGACGGTCCGCTGCCCGGCCGACGATCGGTGGCCGGCCGGCCGGCGCCCGGTCACTTCAGTGCCCGGTCGATGACGGCGGTGAGCGCGGACTGCACGTTGCCGGAGGTGAGCACCTTGAGCAGGATGCCGGCGAAGGCCACCGCGGCGAGCGTGCCCACGGCGTACTCGGCGGTGTTCATCCCGGCATCGCCGCGCAGGCGGGCGAGGAGTTTCCGCATCTCGTTTCCCTTCTTGTGGGTTCAGAGCACGTCGCCGAGGACGGCGACGATCACCGGCATCAGACCGGCGAGAATGAAGGCGGGCAGGAAGCAGAGCCCGAGCGGCAGCACGATGAGCACGCCCGCCCGGCGGGCCGCCGCCTCGGCCGCGGTGGATCGGTCGGCCCGCAGGTCGTCGGCGAGACGGGTGAGCGCGCCGGCCAGCGCGGCCCCGCTGTTGGACGAGCGGAGCGCGGCCGCCACCAGCCGGTCCGCATCGGGCACGGGGAGCAGTTGCGACCACGCCTCCGCCGGCTCGCCACCGAGCAGCAGTGTCCGGCCGACCTGGCCGAGCCGGTCGGCCATCGGCCCACCCAACGCCTCGGCGACCGCCAGCACCGACCGGTCGACCGGCGCTCCGGCGCGGAGGGCCGCCGCGAGCAGGTCGGCGGCGAGCGGCAGATCGGCGATCTCGCGCAGTCGCCGTCCCGGACGGCGCGCGGCTCGATCCGACGGAGCAGGCGATCCGCCGCGAGTCCGGCCAGCATCCCGACGAGCAGGCCGGCCCAGCCGCCGACGACGGTTGCGGCGGCCACACCGGCGAGCCCGGCGCCGAGCCGGGTCCGATCGGGCCACCACGCCGGCCGCCCGCTCAGCCCCGCCCTCTGACGATCGGTCCAGCCGGCGAAGACGTCGGCCTGGTCGAACGATCGGCGAGCCGGCCACGATCACAAGCAGCGCCGCCCCGACCAGGCAGGACGCCGCGAACGCCTGCCGGGGCATCAGCCAACCCGCCCCGGGGCCGCGCCGAGCCGTTCCGCCCACAACAGGCCGCCGACCTGCAGTCCGACGGCGGCGACCGCGCTGGCGCCACCGACCGGCGTGTGCAGCAGCACCGCGACGGTCGACCCCGACTGGCGTACCCGAGCCCGATGCCGCCGAGCGGCAGCGCGGCGAGCAGCCAGGCCGTGGCCCGCGCACCGGCGGCCTGGGCGGCAGCCGCGGCCAGCCCACGGTCGGCCGCCCGGGCATCGGCCTCGATTCGCTCCAGGAGTTCGGCGAGGGGAGCTCCGGTGCGGTCGGCCAGCCGCACGGCAGCCCGGGCCAGCTCGGCGACCCGCGCCGGCCCGTCCGGGCGGTCGGGGACCGAGGCTTCCGGCGACCGGGCGGGCCCACCGGGATCGGCTGCGACGCGGCGACCGGCGCTATCGGGAAGGGCCGGCGCCAGGCCGTCCACGAGCGGCGGCGGGCCGGCAACCGCAGCCCGGGTCGCGAGCGCTTCCCCAGACGTCGCCAGCACCGGGTTCAGCGCCGGCTGCGCGGGCACGGGCCCGTCGAGAGCCGCCTGCCCGGGCAACGCCTCGCCGGCCCGCGACCGCCCAGGCAACGTGTCCCCGAACGCCGATCCCCCGGCGGCCGGACCGCCGACCCCTACCGACCCCGACGCCGGAGCGCCGAGCCCTGCCGAGCCCGGCCCCGAACCCTCGAACGTCACGGAGCCCGACCCCGGACCGTCGAACGTCACGAATCCTGGCCCTGGCCGCCCGAGTGCCACCGAGCCCAACAGCGGATCCCCGAATGTCGACAACCTCGGCAGCGGACCGCGGAGCGCGGCCGTCACCGGCAACCCGGCCCGCAGGTCGGCGGCGAGGCCGCCGAGCTGGTCCAGGCTCTGCCGTCGGGCCCGCTGCGCGTGCCGTCCGGCGTGACGGCGCAGGACGGCACGCACCCCCAGCGCGCCGTAGGCCGCGAGAACAACCGCGGCCACCGGGCCGGCCAACCCACCACCGATCCCACCGCCCACCACGGCGGCCAGCAGCACCGTTCGCCTCGGCGCGGATGCCCCGATCCGCCGGGGACGGCGTCCGCCCCCAGCTGCGCCCGATCGGGCAGCCGCCCGCCGGACGAGCGTCGCGACGGGGCGGAGGTCGTCGGGAAACGCGGCTGCCGGACGACGCGGGTCCCGGCGACCGGGCGGCCTGGTCGGGAAGGACCGCCCGGCGACCCCGGCCGGGGCACCGCGACGAACCACCGCAGGCCCCGTCGACAGCCGCCCGTGGCTCGACCGACACCTGGCGACGAGGGAGGCCGGAACGTAGACGGCAATCGGCGGCGGACCACCGGGAGCCGACCGCGACGGAGCGCCGAAGACGGCGCGACGCCGAGCCCGGCCTCTTCACAGCGGCCAGGCGACCACCGCCGCGGCCGTGACCAGGAACGCGGTCACCAGCCAGGCCGGGCCGTTCACGACGGGCCCGCCGAGCCGGGCCAGACCGCGCAGAGGATCGGCGGTACGTCGACCCCGCGCTCCCGCAGCAGCGCCCCGAGCGCCCGAGCGGCGAGGCCGAGGCCACGACCACGTACCCAGGCCGGCACCACGGTCACCAGTCGCTCCGGCCCCTCGGGCACCAGCAGGCTGATCGACTCCAGCAGGCGGCCCTCGCTGCCGCGACGGACCTGGAGCAGCACCTGCAGTGCCGCCGCGACCTGAGCGTGCAGCGCGGCCCGGGGCAGACCGCCGAGCAGACCGAGCGCCTCGAGCCGGGCCGGTACGTCCGTCGGGGCGTTGGCGTGCAGCGTCCCCGCTCCACCATCATGGCCGGTGTTCAGGGCAGCGAGCAGGTCCACCACCTCGCCACCCCGGCACTCGCCCACCACCAGCCGGTCCGGGCGCATCCGTAACGCCTGCCGGACCAGGTCGCTCAGTCCCACCGCGCCCGTGCCCTCCACATTCGACGTACGCGCCTGGAGGCCGATCACGTGCGGGTGCACCGGGCGCAGTTCGGCGGCGTCCTCGACCAGCACGATTCGCTCGGTCGTCGGCACCAGCCCGAGCAGCGTGTTGAGCAGGGTGGTCTTGCCCGAACCGGTGCCCCCGGTGACCAGGTACGCCAGCCGGGCCGCCACGACGGCGGCGAGGACCGGTGCCACCGGCCGGGGCACGGTGCCCTGCCGGACCAGTTCCTCGAGGGTGAACGGCCGTTGCCGGAAGGTCCGCAGGGAGAGGTACGGCCCGTCGGTCGCCACCGGCGGCAGCACGGCGTGCAGCCGGGTGCCGTCGGGCAGTCGAGCGTCCGCGCACGGGGAGGGCGTCGTCAAGCCGGCGCCCGGCGGCCGCCGTGAGGCGCTGCGCGAGCCGGCGTACGTCCTCGACGGAGCCGATCGGTACCGCCACCTGGCGCAGCCCCTGCCCACGGTCGACCCAGACCCGGGTGCCGTTCACCAGCACGTCGGTCACCTGCGGGTCGGCCAGCAACGGAGCGAGCGGGCCGGCGCCGACCAGGTCATCGTGCACTCGGTCGGCGATGCGCAGCAGGGCGGTGTCACCGAGCACGGCGGCGCTCGGCTCGGCGCGTACGGCGGAGACGATGGCGGCGGGGGTGACCGGAGTGGCCGCGGCGGCGAACCGGCGCCGGACGCGGGCCGCCAGCTCGCCGGAGTCGAGGGGGCCGGTCATGCCGCACCGGTGGCGGGCACGCCGGTCAGCTCGCCGACGATCCGCTGGCAGAGCGCGGCGAGCGGTCCCTTCCCGCCCGCCGCGGGCGCCTCACCCCGCTCCAGCCCGCGACAGAGCCCGGGCTCGGGGCGGAGAGTGCCGGCGAGCGGCAGGTCGAGTGCCCGGGCCACCTCGGTGGCCTTCAGCCGGCCCGGGGCCGGGCCGCGCACGATCACCGCCAGGTCGGCGCAGTGCGGGGCGGCTGTGGCGACCACCCGGGCTGCGGCGGCGGTGGCCCGCAGCTCGGCCGGTACGACCACCAGGGCCCGGTCCGCCGCCTGCAACGCCACGACCGATGCGTCGTCGAGTTGCCGGGGCAGGTCGACGACCACGACGTCCCGGCCCCGGCGAGCGGCGTCGACCGTGGCGGCCATCGCCTCGGCGGGCAGATGCAGCAGGTCGCCACGATCCCAGGAGAGCACGACCAGGTCACCCCGGCTGGGCAGGGCCCGGACGAGCGAGGGTGGGTCGACCCGCCCGTCGGTGCCGGTGAGTCCGGGCCAGCGCAGGCCTTCCATCTGTTCCCAGCCGAGCACCAGGTCCAGCCCGCCGCCGAGCGGGTCGGCGTCGACCAGGAGGGTGCGCAGTCGGGCTCGGGCGGCGGTGACCGCGAGGCCGCCGGCGAGCACGCTGGCACCCGCGCCGCCCCGCCCGCCGAGCACCGCGACCATCCGTGCGGCGCCACCGCTGGCCGGGTCCAGCACGCACTCGGCGAACCGGTCGACCAGCCACGGCTCGGCGGCGGGCAGCGTGGCCACGTGCTCGGCCCCGATCAGCTCGGCGATCTCCGCGCCCGTCGAGGTGACCGGAGCGGCCCACCAGCACCGTCCGAGGCCGGCGCGGCAGCCGAGCCCGCAGGCAGGCCTGAGCCTGGTCACTGCCCACCAGCACGAGCGGCGCCGGCAGCCAGCGGGCGCGGGCTGCGGCGGGGTCGGCGGCGAGCTCGACCTCGGTGCCACCGGCTGCGGCGAGCCGGAGCAGCTCGTCGAGCAGGTCGCCGTCGGCGGTGACCAGCAGGGGAAGGCGGCGGTGCGGTGGGAGCGGGGTACGGGGCGGCATGGCGGCCTCCAGCGGTCGGGCTCGAACGTGCTGCCGTCGAGCCTGCTGACCGCCGGACCGGCCCGCCGCCTCACCTCGGTCGCCTGTGGACAAGTTTGACCGCTGTGGACAGCCCCCGGCGCTGTTTCTGATCTGCTATGGACGGACCGCCTCATGAACGTTTAACCGGGAACGCCTCCGGCGTCGGATCGCTCTCCGCGGTGCGCCACCAGTGGCGCGACGCGAGCCCGGCCAGCACGGCGCCGGCGGCGTTGACCAGCACGTCGTCGACGGAGGACACCCGGTCCAGCCGCAGCACGTACTGTGCGGTTTCGACCAGGGCCGAGCAGCCTGCCCCGAGCGCCAGGATCCGCGGCACGGACGCCAGCACCGCGAACCTCATAGGGGCGAAAAACCCTAGCGCCGCGAAGATCAGCAGGTTGCCGCCGATCCCGACGGGCCCCATCGTGAGCAGGTCCCGCAGCGGGATCAGGCTCACCCGGCCTGGGACGGTGCCGGCCCCCGGTCCCGGCATCATGGTGATCCATACGAGCGGTACCGTCCCGTAGACCAGGCCCATCTCGGCCAGCGACATCCGCCACGCCGATGTGCCACCGGTGGCACGCCGAAAGCGCGCCAGAGCCCACACCACCAGAGCAGCCAACGGCAGCCCCACCAGCATCATGAGCAGCACACCGTTCTCCGTGTCGTAGCAGCCGTGCCACCGCCCGGCCATGCACCTCGGAGCGGACATCAGAAGCGGTCGCCGCACGGCGAACGCGACGCTCGCCACGCCGATGACCGCCAGGCTCAGGAGCACGGTCCTGCGCGTGCGGCGGGTCGGTGCTGACAGGGATGCGCTGTGGTTCATGTGCCCATCTAATCGGTAGGGCTGTTGCGGTGGCGTAAGCACTCTCGATACGCCCGCAATACACACCCGCGACCAACCCGCCCGGTGTGGCGGCGCACTTAATTCGGCAGATCCGGATGGCGAGCGGCAGCTCCAGCCGTCACGCTGCGTGCCGCGCGGATCGCGGCATGTGCGTGCGTTGCCTCTGGTTACCCTCACTGAGATGAACGATGTCGAGCACCCGAGCGAGCGCCTTGTCGAACAGCGCCTGCGGAATCGGGCGATGGAAGCGCTGGAGATAGCAAGGGGGACAACGGTGTCCGAGAAATCGGCTTGGTGGAGTATGTCGAGCAGTTCTTCGACATCATCGACGACGACGGGCCGTGGCATTGGCGGGAATGGACCAGCTTCACACCACATGAGGTTCAGGCTCTCGCCGAGGTCCAGCGGCTACTCCGGGCTGCTTGCACAGCGACGCCGGACGCCCAATCCGAGGACCAGTTCATTGGCTCCGGCTGGCCGACCAGAGTCCAATGCCGCGTAGCCTAAGTTGATCATGGAGTTTGGTGGCTGAGCTTGTAGAGCCGGATCGTGGCGGGTCTGTCGTGGCGGACGCCGCCTGGTTCGTCGGGTTTCTTGACGCGGTACTGGTTGTGGCGTGCGCGTTTGACGGCGCGGGGGTAGGTGCGTTCCCGGCGGTCGGGGATCAGGAGAG
>NZ_JAEVHJ010000067.1:0-25711 GCF_016802855.1 Micromonospora sp. ATA51
GCCGCCGTTCGCAGAGCATCTGGTCGAGGCCGGCGCGGCGCAGCTCGGCCAGGCCGGCGCCGAGGTCCACCCGGTCCGCGGCCGCAGCGGCCAGGTCGGCGACCTCGGTGAGCCCCGGCGGCGGCTCGGCGGCGTCGCGGGTGAGCACGAGCGGCCGGACCGGCGCGTCGGCGAACGCGGCCTGGGCCGGGTCGAGGTCGAGCGAGCCGGAGACCACCACGAGCGTCGGGTACTCGACCAGGCCGTGCTCCCGGCGCCAGGCGCGGCGCGGTTCGCTCAGCCGGACCGCCCGGTAGCCCTCGTGCCGGAGCGTGCCAGCGGCCACGACGAGGCCGTCGCAGAGCATCCGGAGCAGCCCGAAGACCCGCTTGTCCGGCTCGCCGGAGAGCCCTTCGGAGTAGCCGTCCAGGGTGACCGCGCCGTCGGCGCTGGTCACGAAGTTGACCCGCAGGTGTGGTCGACCGGCGCGGCCGTAGAGCGCGGCCAGCTCGGGGTCGGTCAGTGGCCCGGTGGCCGGTGCGGGCCAGACCCGGGAAATCGCCGTGCTGTCGCTCATTCGCTGGCCGGACCGGTGACCGGAGGGGTGGGTCGGGGGGTACGGTGCTGGCAGTCGCACCACTTCCGGCCCGGACAGTCGTCGTGCCGTCGCTCTCGGCACGCTCGGCAGATCATGCTGGCAGCCTATGCCGAGGGAGGATGGGACACCGATGCCGCGTCAGATCTTCCAGCTCACGATCTCCCTGGCCGGGGTCCGGCCGCCGGTGTGGCGGCGGGTCCTCGTCCCGGGTGGGTACACCCTGGACCGGGTGCACCGGGTGGTGCAGCACGCCATGGGGTGGCGGGACTGTCACCTGCACTCGTTCGAGATCGACGGGCTCCAGTACGGCGAGCCGGACCCGGACGGCGAGCTGGCGGTCCGCGACGAGTTGGACGTCCGGCTGGACGCGGTGGTCGGCAAGGGCAGCCGGTTCCACTACACGTACGACTTCGGCGACTGGTGGGAGCACGACCTGCTGGTGGAGGACGTGTGCACGGCCGACCCGGACGTGCGGTACCCGTCGTGTCCGCAGGGGGAGCGGGCCTGCCCGCCGGAGGACGTCGGCGGCCCGTCGGGGTACGCCGTCCTGCTGGCCGCGCTGACCGATCCGGCCCATCCCGAGCACCTGGCGATGCGGGAGTGGGCCGGCGCCGGCTTCGACCCGGACGCCTTCGACGCCGCCCGCGCCACCACCCTGCTGCGCCGCCTCTGCTGATCCGGGTTCTCCTACCCGGTTGATACCGCCGCGCGTCGATCGGGGCGGTAACGATCTGGGAACGCTCCCATAGGTCTATTGACACTCCTGACACCTCCCGGCGCTCGCTCATGGGAGCGCTCCCGCGAGTGGCGCGGATCTCATCCGTGGCGTTCCGGTCCCCGTCCGCCGGCCCGTTCGGCCGGCGGCTGGCGCTGCACAGCACCCCCCACCACACAGCACCCCCCACCACAAGGACACCAGCCTCACCAGCGAAAGAGGGGTCTCGGATGAGCGTCCCAATCCGTCGCCGCCGGTTCGCGGCCATCGCGGTCGCCTCCCGGCCAACCCGACCGTCCAGATCTCCCTGCGCAGCCTCAACACCGCCTACTTCGCCGACAACTCGCAGATCTTCGCCGGTACGTTGATCGCCACCCTGCCCCTGTTCATCGTGTTCGTTCTGTCCGGCCGCCAGATCATCGGCGGAATCATGGAAGGCGCCGTCAAGTCGTGAGCAACCCAGCCAGCCCACCCGCCGTCGGCGTCCTCGACCAGGGCCCGGAACTCACCTTCCCGCCCGGTTTCCTCTGGGGCGCGGCCACCGCCGCGTACCAGATCGAGGGCGCGGCGGCCGAGGGCGGCCGTACCCCGTCGATCTGGGACACCTTCAGCCACACGGCGGGCCGGACGGTGGCGGGGCACACCGGGGACGTGGCCTGCGACCACTACCACCGGATGCCCGACGACGTCCGGCTGATGGCCGAGCTGGGGCTGAAGTCGTACCGGTTCTCGGTGTCCTGGCCGCGGGTGCAGCCCGGCGGCACCGGCGCGGCGAACCAGGAGGGCTTGGACTTCTACCGCCGGCTGGTCGACGAGCTGCTGGCGCACGACATCGAGCCGTGGCTGACCCTCTACCACTGGGACCTGCCGCAGCCGCTGGAGGACGCCGGCGGCTGGCCGGCCCGGGACACCGCCGCCCGGTTCGCCGACTACGCCCAGCTCGTCGCGGACGCCCTCGGCGACCGGGTGAAGTACTGGACGACGCTCAACGAGCCGTGGTGCTCGGCGTTCCTCGGCTACGGCTCCGGTGTGCACGCGCCGGGCCGCTCCGACGGCGGCGACGCGGTCCGGGCCGGGCACCACCTGATGCTCGGCCACGGCCTCGCGGTGCAGGCGCTGCGGGCGTCCCGGCCGCAGGCGCAGCTCGGCATCACGCTCAACCTGTACCCGGTCACCCCGGCCAGCGACGCGGCCGGGGACGTCGACGCCGCGCGGCGGATCGACGGGTTGGCGAACCGGTTCTTCCTCGACCCCGTGCTGCGCGGGGCGTACCCGGCCGACCTGCGGACCGACCTGCGCCAGGTCAGCGACTTCGGGCACGTCCGGGACGGCGACCTGACGATCATCTCCAGCCCGCTGGACGTGGTGGGGATCAACTACTACAGCCGGCACGTCGTCGCCGCCCCGGTCCCCGGGGCGGAGCCGGAGGCGTACTGGCGGTCGCCGTCGTGCTGGCCGGGCAGCGAGGACGTCCGGTTCGTCACCCGGGGCGTCCCGGTCACCGACATGGACTGGGAGATCGACGCTCCCGGCCTGGTCGAGACCCTGGAGCGGGTGCACCGCGACTACACCGACCTGCCGCTCTACGTCACCGAGAACGGCTCGGCCTTCGTCGACGCGGTGGTCGACGGCCAGGTCGACGACCCGGACCGGCTGGCGTACTTCGACGCGCACCTGCGCGCGGCGCACGCCGCGATCAGCGCCGGGGTGCCCCTGAAGGGCTACTTCGCCTGGTCACTGATGGACAACTTCGAGTGGGCGTGGGGGTACACCAAGCGCTTCGGCATGGTCCACGTCGACTATGACAGCCAGGTGCGGATCCCCAAGTCCAGCGCCAGGTGGTACGCCGAGGTGATCCGACGGAACGGCCTGGCCGCACAATAGGCTCCAGGTCACGCCAGTAGCGGGCGGCCCGGCACCGACGCCTCAACCGGTGCCGGGCCGTCCGAAGTCGGAGGAGCACACGATGACAACGCAGCGCACCCGGTCGCTCGGGCGCCGACCCTCGACGCGGTCGCGGCCCGCGCCGGCGTGGGGCGCGGCACGGTCTCCCGCGTGGTCAACGGCTCGCCCCAGGTCAGCCCGGAGGCCCGCGCCGCGGTCCAACAGGCGATCGCCGAGCTGGGGTACGTGCCGAACCGCGCCGCCCGGGCGTTGGTGACCCAGCGGACCGACTCGGTGGCGCTGGTGGTCTCCGAGTCCGGCGAGCGGGTCTTCACCGAGCCGTTCTTCGCCGGCATCGTCCGGGGCGTCAGCTCCGGGCTGCTGGAGACGCCGATGCAGCTCTGGCTGGCCATGGTGCAGTCGCCGATCGAGCGGGAACGGGTCGAGCACCATCTGACCAACCAGCACGTCGACGGGGTTCTGCTGCTCTCGCTGCACGACTCCGACCCGCTGCCCGCCCTGCTGGAGGAGCGGGGCCTGCCCACCGTGCTCGGCGGTCGGCCGGCCCGGATGCTGCACCCCGACGCCCAGCCGGCCTGGTTCGTCGACATGGACAACGTCGGAGGCGCCCGGCAGGCGGTGGAGCACCTCTTCGCGCGGGGGCGGCGACGCATCGCCACCATCGCCGGGCCGCAGGACATGGGCGCCGGCCTGGCCCGGTTGTCCGGCTACCGGGAGGCCGTCCGGGCCGCGGGCGCCCGCGTGGACGAGGACCTGATCGCGTACGGGGACTTCAGCGAGGGCAGCGGCACCGCCTGCATGCGGCGGCTGCTGGAGGTCTGCCCCGACCTGGACGCCGTCTTCGCCGCCTCCGACCTGATGGCCTTCGGCGCCCTCCGCACGCTCCGCGAGGCCGGTCGCCGGGTGCCCGAGGACGTGGCGGTGGTCGGCTTCGACGACGCGCCCATCGCCCGGCAGGCCGAACCCCCGCTGACCACCGTCTTCCAACCGGTCGAGGAGATGGGCCGGCAGATGGCCCGCCTGCTGGTCTCCCGCATCCGCGGCGACGAGGTCCCGAGCCCCCACGTCCTCCTCGACACGAAACTCATCCACCGCGCCTCCGCCTAATGGCCCCCGGCGCACGGCTGAATCGTCTGCGACATCAGCGCCAAAGGCAGTCAGCGGTCGCGTCGGACCCCCGGACGGCGAGGAGAGGCGAACCTGCGGGCGGGCCGGACGGGACGAAGGTCCGTCACTTCTCCCTGACCGCGCGCAGGCCGTGCTCGACCAGCGGGGCCACCATGTCGCCGATCCGGTCGAACCCGCCACCGAGCGTCTGCCCGAGGGTGTGCCGGTAGTGGATCCCCTCGCAGATCACCGCGAGCTTGAAACAGCCGAGCGCCACATGCCAGTGCAGCGGGCCCACGTCGACGTCGCTGCGGCCGGCGTACCGGTCGATCAGCTCGTCCCCGGTGGGGAAGCCGGCGCGCGGGCCGATCCCGTCGGCCACCGGGTTGCCCTCGGCCAGCTCGCTGTCGCCCAGCACGCTCCAGTACGTCAGCAGCAGCCCCAGGTCCGCGAGGGGATCGCCGAGGGTGGCCATCTCCCAGTCCAGGACCGCCCGGACCGTGACAGGGTCGACCGCGGCGAGGAGGTTGTCCAGCCGGTAGTCGCCGTGCACGATCCGTCCCGCGTTGGCGCCCTCCGGCACGGTGTCGGCGAGCGCGTCGCGCAGCTCGTCGATGCCGGGCAGCTCCCGGCTGCGGGAGCGGTCGAGCTGGCCGGCCCAGCGGCGTACCTGCCGCCCCAGGTAGCCCTCGGGGCGGCCGAAGTCGGCCAGCCCCACGGCGGCCGGCTCGACCATGTGCAGCGCGGCGAGGGTGTCCATCATCGCCATCGCCAGGTCGTGCCGCTGCCCGTCGGTGAGCGGGTCGGTCTGCGCCCGGGTCCGGTAGACCTGCCCGTCGACCTTCTGCATCAGGTAGAACGGCGCGCCGATCACCGCGTCGTCGGCGCAGAGCAGCAGCGCCTCCGGGACGGGGACCTCGGTCGGCGCCAGCGCCGAGATCACCCGGTGCTCGCGGGCCATGTCGTGCGCGGTGGCCAGCACGTGCCCGAGCGGGGGCCGGCGCAGCACCAGTTCGCGCCCGCCGGCGTGCACCAGGTACGTCAGGTTGGACTTGCCGCCGGCGATCAGCCGCGCCGACAGCGGCCCGGCGGTGAGCTCCGGCCGCCGTTCGGCCAGGTACGCGGCGAGCCGGTCGAGGTCGAGGCCCTTCGGGGACCGGTCGCCGCCGAGCCGGTCGGGGTCTGGGCAGGGTCGACGGCCGGTTCGGTCATCCGGATAGTTGATGGCAGCTCAGCTTTCTTGTCAAGGTCGGATTTTCCGCCGGGACATGCCGCTGCAACAGGGGCGAAATGGTCAACCGGCAGGCTGGTGCCCAGCCTGCCGGCCGCCACGGTCGGCCCGCCGACGCGGAGGGACCAGACATGTTGCTGAGAGTTCGGGTGACCCTGCCGGACCGACCCGGGACGCTCGGCCAGGTGGCCCGCACACTCGGCGTGTCCGGCGCCGACATCGTCCAGGTGGTGGTGCTGGAGCGGCTCGGCGGCCGGGCGGTCGACGACTTCACGGTGGTCTGGCCGGGGGCGGCGCGGGTGGAACGCCTCCTCGCCGGCCTGGCCGCGATCCCCGGCGTCAAGGTGGACGGGGTGTGGCGGGCGATCGGCGCGCCCACCACCACCGGGCAGGACGCCGAACTACTCGCCCAGGTCGCCGCGAACCCGGCGACGGGGTGGCCACCCTGGTGGACGCGGTGCCCGGGCTGCTCGCCGCCGACTGGGCGGTGGCCGCCGTCGTACCGCTGGACTGGGCCTCGCGCAGCGGCGCGGCCGGCGAGGCGACGGTGGGGCACGCGAGCTGGCGGGCGCCGGAACCGCCGCGGCTGCCGGAGGTGACCCCGCTGCGGGCCCGCGCGATGACCACCGCGGCCGGCGACCACTACGCGGTCGCGCCGTTCGGGCGCGCCGGCCTGGTGCTGGTGGTGGCGCGCGACCGCATCGAGCCCCTCGCGGCCGCCGCGTTCCACTCCACCGAGGTGGACCGGCTGGCCCAGCTGGTCCGGGCCAGCGCGGTGATCCTCGGCGACCGCCTCGACCTGGTCGGCGCTCCGCCGGTGACCAGCGTCACCTGACCGGTCCGGGCCTGTCACCGTCGGGCAACGGCAGCGCAACAGCTGGGCGGCAGGGTCTTGTGGTGAGGAAGGGAGCAGACATGACGCTATGGCGGATCCGAGCCACCGTGGACGACCGGCCCGGCTACCTGTCGGTGCTCACGGCGAGCCTCGCGCTGCGTGGGGTCAACATCCTCACCGTGCAGGTGCACACCACCGAGGTGGGCGCCGTCGACGACTTTCTCGTCGACGCGCCCGACCAGCTGACCGAGGCGGACCTGCTGGCCGCGGTCGAGCGGGGGCGGGGTCGGGACTGCTGGGTGGCGCGCAGCGAGGCGCGCGGCCTGGCCGACCAGCCCACCCGGGTGCTCGGCCTGGCCACCCGGCTGGTCCGCGACCCGGACGCGACCGGGGAGGCGCTGCGCACCCTGCTCGGCGCGGACGCGGTGACCTGGCGTCCGGTGCCGGTCGGCGCCCGGCCCGGGATCGGCGCGGCGACGATGCTGCTCGCCGACCCGGCCGGCGGGTCGTTCGAGCTGCGCCGGGCCGCACCCCGCTTCACCCCGGCCGAGTACGCCCGGGCGCAGACGCTCGTCGAGCTGGCCGGCACGGTGGCCCGCCGGGCGGCGGACCAGGTCACCCTGCTCCTGCCCGACGGGACGGAGCTGTCGGTCCGGCCGGCGACCGGGGACGACCTGCCGGGTGTGGTGGAGCTGCACCGGGCCTGCTCGGCGCGCAGCCGGCAGCGCCGGTACCTGGGTGGCGCCCCGTGCCCGCCGGCGTCCCGGCTGCGCCGGCTGCTCGAACCGGCGCGGGGGATCACCCTCCTCGCGACCCGCGCCGGCTCCGGCGGGGAGGCGGAGTCGGTCGTCGCGATGGCGAACCTCCTCGCGGAGGGGGACGAGGCCGAGGCGGCGCTGCTGGTCCGGGACGACTGGCAGCGGCGGGGCATCGGCACGGCGCTGCTGCGCCGCCTGGTCGGGCACGCCGAGCGGGCCGGGTACGTGGCCGTGGTGCTGCTCGTCCAGGCGGAGAACGCGCCGATGCTGCGGACCCTGGCCCGGCTGGGCCGCCCGGCCCCGGTGGAGCGGGACGGGTCGCTGCTGACCGCGACGGTGCCGCTGGTGGCCGGCGTGCCGGCCCGGTCCGCGTGAGCTGAAGGGAGCGCCGGCGTCGGGCGGTGCGCCCCGCGCCGGCGGAACGGCCGACCTCCGGTGCGGAGGCGGTGAAACGGCAGGGCCCCCGGTGCGGGGGCCCTGCCCATGTCCGGGGTGACTCAGGTGGCCGGGTAGCTGCTGTAGTCGGGGAATTGTCCCAGCACAATGGTACCGTCCGGGCCATGCCAACACCCCCGAAAACCTGCTCACTCTACCTGCGGATATCGGTATCGAAAGATGAGTCCGACTCGCTGGAGCGCCAGGAACGCGACCTGCGCCGCCTCGCGCTCGACGAGGGCTACACCGTTGTAGCCACCCACGTCGACGACGGGTTGTCTGGCGCGCTCTCCGCGCGTCCCGCGTTCCTCGCGTGGCTTGACGACGCCGCGGCCGGCCGCGCCGGTGCCCTGCTCGCGTGGCGATTCGACCGGATCTCCCGCGAAGGGCTACCCGCCGTCGCCCGGCTGCTGGAGGTCCTCAAGGCGTCCGGCGGCCGAATGCTGACCTACGGCGACCGGATGGACAGCGACTCGCACGCCTTCCGCATCACCGCCGCCGTGCTGTCCGAGGTCGCCTACACCGAGCGCGAGACGTTGAAGGCCCGCGTGCTCTCGCGCCAAGCCAACGACCGCCGCAAGGGCTGGTGGACCCGCGAACGGCCCTTCGGCTACGTCGTCCAAGATCACCGCCTCGTGCGGCACCCCGACGAGGCACCGATCGTCCGCGAGCTGGTGCGCCGAGCCATGACCGGCGACTCGCTACGCGCCCTCGCGAAGTGGCTCGACGCGGAGGGCGTGCCGACGCCGAAGGCCGCCAAGGGCTACAAGCGGCCCGACAAGCCCGCCCGCAACGGCCGCACCTACACCGGCCCGCCGACCTGGCAGCTCCAGTCCGTCCGCGTCATCCTGCGTAACCCGGCGCTGGCTGGCTGGCTGCCGAACGAGGGTCTCCCCGTACGCGGCGAGGACGGCGAGTTGATCGTCGTCGCCAACGATCCGATCCTCAGCCCCGGCGAGTGGCACGGCCTACAAACGGCGCTCAACGCCCGCTCGGCGCTCAACGCCGACGGCCGCCGCAGGCCGGCCGTAGGTGCTGCCCCGGCGCACGAGCTGAGCCGGCTTCTGCGGTGCGAATGCGGCGGCGCGATGACGTTTCAGCGCGGCGGGCGAGGCCAGCGGAAGAAGGGCGCGGACGCGTTCAAGTGCGTACGTAGCTCGCAGGGCGCGAGCCCGTGTCCGGGTAACTACGTCAACGCCCCCGCGATTACCGCCGAGGTGTCGTCGCGCGTCGCTCGCCGCGTCGCCGCGCTGGAGCCCGGCTCGCCCGAGTTCCAGGCGGTCGCCGCCCGCTGGCTCCGCGAGCAAGACCCGGTCGACGACGCCGAGCGACGGGCCGCCGTCGCCGCGATCGCGAACGCGGAGGCCGCCGTCGCCGACCTCGAAGCCGCACGGTACGAGCGGGGCGAGTTCGTCGGCGTCAACGGCATCGCGCGATGGACGGCGCTTTACGAGCGAGCGACGGCGCGTCTCGCCGCTGCGACTGCCGCCGCTCCCGACGCGGACCACGTGGTCGACGTCGGTGGGTTGCTCGACGCGTTCCAGCTATTGGAGTCGCTCGACGGCGGCACCGCCGAGGACCGGCGGGCGCTGTACCTGCTCACCTTCGACGTCGTCACGATCCTGCGGGACCGTGCGCTACCGCCGGAGGCGCGCTTCCGCGTTCGCTGGGCGGGCGAGGACGAGTCCGCCGACGCCTGACCCAGGCCCACCAACAAGGCAGGCCCCGGCGAGCGATTGCAGCGCCGCCGAGGCCCTAACGGAACTCTGGAGGTGCCGCTTTGTCCGAGCCTACCCACCGACCGACCCGCGCCGAGCGGGCCGAGTCCGTCGTCCTCGTGGCGATCCTCCTCGTGGTCGGCCTCGCCGCTGGCGCAGCCTCGTTTACACACGTCCACGACTGGACCATGACCAACAGCCCCGCCGGTACGCCGGACTGGTTCGGCTGGGCTAACGCGTGCATATCCGAGCTCGTCCCGGTCGCCGCCCTCCTCGACATCCGCCGCCGTCGCCGCGCCAGCAAGGCCGCCGGTTACCCGCGCGCTGCTTGTCGCCGCCGCCGGTCTGTCGCTCTCGGCCCAGCTCGCCGTCGCGAAGCCGGGCCTATCCGGCGGCATCCTGTCGGCCGTTCCGGCGCTGGCCTTATGGCGCTGGTCAAGCTCGTCTTCTCGTCGGCCCCGGCCTCCCAGCCAAGGTCTGGGGACCCTGGGTCTGCTTGTCGGTATCTTCTCGGGGTTGCCGGCGTGGTCCTCAAGTAGACCAGCCCGGTGAGGCGTAACGGTTAGCACAGTGTGTGGACGAGTGGATACGCTTGGCGGCCGTGACCTATCGCCAGCTCGTCCCGCTGCCCGTGCGACGGCACTTCCGTGAGCTCGCCGCTCAAACCTCTGTGCTGCGCTTGATCACGGGCATGTGGGAGGACTAAGGCTTCGTCCCCTCTGGCGACCCAAACAACGAAGCAGGCGACCGGCGCACGCTGTGGCACGAGTACGAGGACAACGTCGATTGGGCCGACCCTGCGCACGTGGCGAGAGTGCTCAGGGTCTACGAAACGCTGCTCGATGGGCTAGCCGACGGGGTGATCGACGCTGCGCGCAAGTTCCTAGACCGCCAGGGGTTCGACCTGGACGCGGACGGCAGAATCAAGCCGAAGGCGGACAGCTTCGCCGCCGCCGCGGCGAGGTTGCCCCGATCCTTGGGCGCACTGCGCGACCCGACCATGATCTTGGACTCGTTCGACAGGATCGACCGGGCGCTACCGACGGACCCGGCGCAGGCGATCGGCTCCGCGAAGGAACTGGTCGAGGCGACCGCCAAGACTGTCCTCATTGAGCTCGGCGTGCCGTTCGAAGACAAGACGGCGAAGTTGCGGGCGTTGATCGACCTCGCACAGCGGGCGCTGCTCCTGCACCCGCAAACGCAGGTGCCAGGACCGGATGGAAGCAACGCGGTGAAACGCATCCTCGGCGGCTTGATGAGCGTCGCGATGGGCCTCGGCGAGCTGCGGAATGAAGGCTGGGGGACTGGACACGCTCCAGCAGCGTCGCGCGCCGGCCTGCGTCCGCGTCACGCGCACCTGGCGGTCGGCGCGGCCCATACCTGGTGTCAGCTCATCCTCGACACCCTGGCCGACCCGGCCGCGCCCTGGCGGAAGCACGCAACCAACGGCCTACCCTCGGGCTCGACGACTTGACGCGGCTGAGGGCGCCGGGCGAGGCGGGCGAGCGCCTAGCCCCGACCTCTGGCTCCGCGCTGGTCGGGGGCTTTTGGCGTTTACGCGCCTACGAGCGCTACGTGGAGGAGACGTGGTCTCGGCCGCCAGAGGGCGAGGCCGCAGGCCGTGACGAGGCCACTACGTCAGAAGTCGCCGTCGGCTTGTCGAGGAGCGTCCGGAAGTCCTCCACCAGATCGACGAACTCTCGGGCCTGCTCCTCCGTCCCCTTAGCCTCGTAGGACAACATGCCAAGCGGGAAGAGCCGCTCAAAAACAAGTGCCACGCCGGGGTTGACTAGGCCACGTGCCTTCGCTCTCGCCAACATCTTCCGAAGCCCCCGAAGATCCTCAAAACCCTCGCCTGGAAGATGCGATTCGAAGGCGTACCGTGCGGCCTCCCAGGCAAACGCGATCGCCAAGGGCGGACGCTCGTTGACGAGGGATCGCGCGATGGTAAGGAGCTCTTCAACCTTTGACGGCTGGTCGTCGTCGCTGGCGTCCGACACAGCCTCGACAGCTTCGATGGTGGCTCTGACCTCCTCCGCGGCCTTTTCCCATTCAACCCTCAAGAGGGCCTGCTCTGAGCCGGCGGAGATTGTCGCCGAGCAGTTCGGCAACACGGCGGCGGTACATGACGAGGACCACGACGACGACCGCCGGCCACACGAGGGCCTGAACCATCGCGACCACGAATTGACGCCAGTTCACGAAATCTCTCCGGTCACCCGCGCGACTGTAGCGGGGTAGCGCTACACCGGCTGCGAGCGAAGGCCGACGGCGGCGCCAGCCGTCGTACCCCTCGTAAAGCCACTTCTCGCGCCCGTTCGCCCCGGTCCCTGGTGCTACCCAGGGCCGGGACGTTCGGCGTTTCTAGGGCCTCTTCCAGCACCTAGTCCGGGTCGTGCTCGCTCGCCTCGGCCGATCCGGACGCACCCTGACGGATGACGGACGCTTGCCTAAACGGTCAGACGTTTGGCGGTAGTGCCGTCCAGTCTTGGAAGTTACCGTAGAGCCGGCCGTCCCCGCTGACGGTGACCGCGTGCACGAGCAGGTCGCCGCCGACGAAGGCGCCCTTCCAGGAGGCGCCCCGGCCGCCGAACGGCTCCTCCCGGTCGCCCCGGGAGCGGGGCTTGTTGATGCCCACCTTGAACGCCTGGAGGTCGACCGCGAGTTTCGCCGCCTCGTCGGTGTCGTCGCAGGCCAGCGACGCCACGAGCGCGCCGTTGGAGGCGTTCATGGCGGCCAGCAGCTCGTCGGTGGTGTCCACCACGACGATGGTGTCGACCGGGCCGAACGGCTCGGCGTGCATCAGCCCGGACCGCCCGGGCGGGGCGAGCAGCACCGCCGGGGCCACGTACGCCGAGGTGTCCTGCCCGTCGAGGAACGGCGCGCGTCCAGCTTGCCGCGGTGCAGCGGCACCGCGCCGCCGCGTAGCGCCTCGTCGACCTTGCGGCGCAGCTCCTCGGCCTTGGCGGCGCTGATCAGCGGGCCGAAGTCCAGCTCGGGCAGCGGGTCGCCGGCCGACCAGTCGGCGCCGACGGCGAGCGGGTGTCCGAACCGGACGGAGCGGACGACTGGCAGGTACATGTCGAGGAACTCGTCGACCAGGTCGCGCTGGACCACGAACCGGGGGTACGCGGTGCAGCGCTGCTTGCCGTACTCGAAGCCCTTCTTCAGGTGCGCGGCGAGCAGGTCCCACTGGGAGAAGTTCCAGATGCCCCAGGCGTTGAGGCCCTCCTGTTCGATGAAGTGGCGCTTGTCGGAGTCGAGCAGCGCGGCGGCCACCTTGCCGCCGTTGGAGCGGCCGCCGACGAAGGCGACCGCGCCGATCTCCGGCGCCCGGACGAGCACCTCGGACAGCTCTTCGCCGCCGCCGGAGACGAGCGTGGCGGGGAGGCCGGCCCGGCGCATGAGGGCGTGCGCGACGGTGAGGCAGACCGCGCCGCCCTGGGAAGGGGTCTTGGCGATGACCGCGTTGCCGGCGAGCAGCTGCACCAGCTCGGCGTGGACCAGCACGCTCATCGGGTAGTTCCAGGAGGCGATGTTGCTGACCGGCCCGGGCAGCGGCTTTCGGCCGTCGGCGAGCATCCGGTCGATCTCGCCGACGTACCAGCGGACGCCGTCGAGGGCGCGGTCCACGTCGGCGCAGGCCAGCCGCCACGGCTTGCCGATTTCCCAGACCAGCAGCAGGGCGAGCAGGTCGCGGTGCGCGGTGAGCGCGTCCAGCGCGTCGGTGACCCGGGCCTTGCGGTCGGTGAGCGGGGTCTGCGCCCACTCCCGGTGCGCGGCGGCGGCGTGGGCGACCGCCGCGCGGGCCGTGTCGGCGTCGAGCCGGGCGAGGTTGACCAGGACCGTGTTGTCGACGGGGGTGCGGACGGGGGTGGGTGCCCCGACCGCCCGCCAGTCGCCCTGGACCAGGTTGTGCAGGGTGGTGACGCCGTCGGCCGGGGCCCCGAAGGCCTCCGGCGTGGCGGCCACCGCGCGGGCGAGGGTGTCGGACCAGGCGGTGCCGTCGGCGAGTCTGAGAGCCATCGCGTTTCTCCTCAGGGTGGACCGGGGGAGCGGCGGCGTCGATGGCACCGCTGGTGTCGGGTACTGTCCCGCGCCGTCGAGCGCGGCGGCAACCGTACGCTCGTATGCCAGGACACCAGGTCCGCCGTGCGGCGCCGTTCGCGGATTATCGCGACCGTCGAACACAGGCTCTGACCTGGGGGTACGCCTCAAAGGAATAGAATGCTGCCGATTATGTGATCCATCTCCGGGCGACGTCGACCGGGTTACCCGTCAGTACGGATCAAGGCCGGATCGGGTTCAACGAACGCCGGCCGGTCGGAGCGCCGCGATCGCCTCGTCGGTGGAGCGACCGTGCCGAGCCGGCGGAAGATGTAGTCGACGGCGAACTCGTGCGCGTACGCGTCCAGTCCGGACGTCGCGTCGTGCGGGTAGACCACGCGGTAGCCGATCTCCTCGGCACCCGGGCGGTCTGCTCGACGCCGAAGTTGGTGACCAGCCCGGCGACGACCAGCGTGTCGATGCCCCGCGCACGCAGGGCATCGTCCAGCCTGGTCTCGTGGAAGGCGCCCCAGCTGTGCTTGACGATCTCCAGGTCGCCGGGTCGTGGTACGGCCTCGGGAACCAGTTCGCTCCCGGCCGGCTGCGGGTCGGGACCGGGGCGTTCGACCCGGACCACCACGACGGTGGCGCCGGTGGCGCGGGCGGCGTCGGCGAGGGCGACCGGCCGGGCCACCACGTCGGCGCCGGTGTGCGGGGCGGTGGGCAGGTCCACGATGCGCCGTTGCAGGTCGATCAGGATGACGGCGGTCCGGTGCGGGTCGAGCGCGTCCACGCCATGATCGTATCGGCTGAGGTGCTGCTCAGCCGCCTACGGCTGGCGGTGGTGGGAGGGAACAGCTCACCCGTCCGGGCTGCCGCGCACGAGCCGGGCTGCCGCGCCAGGGCCGGGCTCTCCGGGAAAGCGCCGACCGGCCGCCGGACCGAGGTCCGACGGCCGGTCGCTGCCGACGCGTGGGTCAGCTGGTGAAGGTGATCTTATCGCGGCGACGGCGGAGCACCATCAGCGCGACGCCGCCACCGATCAGCACGAGGCCGGTCAGCGCGATGCTGGTCGCGGCCACGCCCGTGAGCGGCAGGCCGCCCTCGGTGCCGGTGCCCCCACCGCTGCCGCCGCCCGCCGAGCCCGACGGGTTCGCGGACAGGTTCTCCGACGGGTTGTCGGATCCGCCCGGCGTCGGGGTCGACGTCTCCCCGCCCGGGTTCGGCGACGGCGACTCGCTCGACTCGCACGGCTTCAGCCAGAAGACCTTGTGCTTGTCGTCGAACGCCTTGCCGTCGGTCAGGTCCACGTCGAGCTTGATGTGGTAACCCTGCTGCGGGTGCAGCGTCAACCCGGCCAGGTCCAGGTCCTTGGCGGAGAGCTTGATGACCTCATCGTGGTCGTTCTCCGCGCCGGAGGCCGGGTCGTTGCTGATCAGCACATTGCTCTTCGACCAGACGACCTTGTCCTTCGGGCTGCTCGACGGCGGCTGCGCCCAGAGGGTGATGTTCGCCTTCTGGCTCTCGTCGAAGTTGAAGAACTCCAGCTCGAAGTCGCAGGTGACGTGCGGCTGGTTGTCGACCTCGTCCTCGAACGGAGCGCCGTCGATCTTTACGGTGCCGTTGTCGCCGGGCGGGTTGTGCGGGTTGCCCGTGGCCCAGGCCGGAGCGGCGAAGGCGAGGCAGGCCGTGGCGGCGGCTGCGGTGAGGGCCGCGCGCGCCACGTGCCGACGCTGTGGCATGAAAAATCCTCCAGGATGTGGTGAGGGGACGGCACATGATCCCATGCGGCGCGCCGGATGGCTATATCGGACGGTCGGCCTGAGCTGGGAAGATGTTGCCGCCGGGAGGGCGAGATCCGGCAAGATCGAGCCGATTTCAGGGCGTGTCGATGTAACACGAAAGCGGGCCTTTGCGCTCCGGGCCCCGGGTCGGCGTCGTCTTCACCAACCGGTGACGACCGCGTTACCCGGCCTCCTGGCACCAGACCCCTGCGCGCCGCACCGCGACCAACACCCGGCACGGCCGGGATCACCGGCTGGGCGCCCGCCTCCAGCACCGCGTGCGCCTCCCGCACGGGCGTCTCCCGAGATCTTGGACAGTTGCCGTTCACCACCAACGGCAACTGTCCAAGATCCAGGGTGTTCTGCTCAAGCGGTGCTCGGGCGGGGGATCGGGAAAGCGCTGGCCGGTTCGGCGGCCGCACCGTTAGCCTGCGCCGATGCTGGAGCTCATCGCCCCCACCACCCGCCTGCACCGGTCCTGGCTGGCCGCCCGGGACGACTGGGGCAGCGGTGTCCACCAGGACGCAGCGGGTTGCAACCCGGCGACGACGTCGACTCGCCGGCCGGGTTCGCGGCCTGGGTGCGCTCGCTCCGCGAGCAGGCCGACGAGTCCCGGCCGCTGCCGGAGGGTCGGGTCCCGGCGGTGTACTGGTGGATCGTCGAGGGGGACGAGGTCCTCGGCGCCGTCTCGTTGCGGCTGCGCCTGAACGACTTCCTGCTGCGCGCGGGTGGACACATCGGCTACGGGGTGCGCCCGTCCGCCCGGCGGCGCGGGGCGGCGACGTTCGCGCTGGGGGAGGCGCTGGCCGAGGCGGGGCGGCGCGGGATCGGCCAGGCCCTGGTCACCTGTGCCGACGACAACGTGCCGTCGGCCCGGACCATCGAGCGGCACGGGGGCGTGCTCGAGGACGTCCGGGACACGGAGCTGGGCCGGACCCGGCGGTACTGGATCCGGACGCCGTGACCCGCCATCCGGTCGCCCACCCCGGCACCCGGTCGCCCACCCCGTCGGCCGTTGCCGGTTACGCCGACCGGCAACCGGTCACGACCAGGGTTTGCCACTGCTGGCTGGTTGGCTAGGCGATCCTATGTGGGCTTTCCGGTCGCTGGTGGCCGTGTTGGCGGCCGGTTTTGCGGGATCCGGTCCCGTATGGTGAAGCGTCGACTGCCGGGGTTGGTGCGGGTAGGGGTGTGGTGGTGGCTGGCGGGTGGTTGACGTCGACCGCGCCGTGCACCGCGTACCGGGCGGTGTGCGGCGGTAGCCCCGACGCGCCCGGAGCTCAGGGGCGTGTGGCTGGGCGGGTGTTTGCCGAGCGGGTGGGATGGCTGGCGGACCTGGTGCGGGGCATGGCCGACGTGGTGATCGGCGCGCATTGGTCGGAGGCCGCTCTTGCGGTGCTTGCCGCCGGGGTCGGCCCTGATGGGAGGCGTCTGCCGGCCAGTGGGTGGATGGCGGTGCGCCGGCTGGGCTGGGGTGCGGTGGCGCCGGCGGGTGTGGTGGTGTCGGACCGGGTTCGTCGCATCGCCGAGGAAGAAGCCGCTCGCGCTCTGCGCCTGGCATGCCACCGCCGCGCGGTCGTTGCCGCGCTGCTGGCCACGTGGCCGGCCGACCCGTTCGCCCGGACCGCCGAGGAATGGTCAGCGTTACGGGCGGCGCTACCCGAAGGCTGCGATAACGCGACGATCCGCAACCGGACCCGACAGATCAGCGGATACGTCAAGGTGTGTGGCCGGCTGCCGGCGGACGTGTGTGAGTTGGAGGGTCCGCCGGCAGCGGCTCGGCAGGTGAGCCTGGCCGCGGCCGACCGGCAGCAGGTCGTCGTCGACTGGGTCGACGACACGATCATAAGGGTGTGGTCGCAGCTTCCGGTGTGCGCGGCGCCGGCCTCGTACCGGGACTGGGTGTGGCATGCCTTCGACGTGGCGCTACCGGCGACCGTGCCGGCCGGGGTGACGGTGTGCAGTCCGACATTGCGGCCCGGTGTTGGCAGGGTTCGCGTTGACCTGTCGTGGCGGACCCCGCACACCCGGCCGCCGGTGGACGGCCACACCCGTGGGCTGGGTGCCGATTGGGGTGTGAAAACCCTGCTGACCGCGACCGTGGCCGACCTCGACCGGGACGGCTGCGTCGTCGTGGACGGGCGGCCGTTGCGGTTCGACGCGACCGGCGTGTCGGCGAAGCTGGTGCGGCTACGCCGTCACCGTGAACACCTGAAAACCAAAGCCGACCATCTGGCGCTGCTGCGCGACGGCCGGCCCACCCACCCGGATCCGGCGCTGACCGGGAAGCTTGCCCGCCTGGAGGCCGAGCATGCGGCGGTGTGCGCCCGGATCCGGCATCTCAACAAGGCTGTTGCCTGGTCGGCGGCGCGGTGGCTGGTCGACCACGCGACCGGGCACGGGGCCACCGTCATCTACGTCGAGGACCTCGCCACGCTCGAGGCAGGTGGCCGGTCACGCAGCCTCAACCGGCGGATATCCGGCGCGGTCCGCGGCACCGTGTTCACCGCCATCGCCCACCTCGCCGCGAAAGCAGACATCGCCGTCGTCACCGTTCCCGCGCGCGGCACCTCATCCGGCTGTCCCCGCTGCGGTGGCCCGGTGAAGCACGTCACCGCACCGGACCGGAGGGCGGCCGGATGCCGCTGGGCCACCTGCTCGTGCGGCCTGTCACTGGACCGTGACCACGCCGCCGCGCAACGCATCGCCGCCCGGGGCCTGACCAACCAGACCAAAACCCGCCGCGACCGCAACGGCAACGCCGCGATCCGCACCGCCACCGACACACCAGTCCGGCGGCGGACCCGTCGACCAACCCCAGCCGCCACCAGCAGGCCGGTCCGGGATCGACGCAAAACCGCACCCACCCGGAAGCAGACCAGACCTGCGACGGTCAAGACCTCATGCCTGCTGCCCTTGCGACGGCAGGTTCCCGCCCCGACAGTCCCCTCAGCGAGGTCTGCCGGCAAGTGTCCGGCGGGACGGACACCCCAGGAGACCAACCCGTCAGGGCCCGGTCGCCAGGTGCCGCACACGGTTCCCACCACCACCCCGCGAAACCCCCACCGGGTCCGCGGGGCCCTCCTCGGCCGCGGCTTCCACCGCCACGTATACGCCACCCCCATCACCCACCCGGGCGGCGGTACAGACGGGATGCCCGGCTCGCTGAGGATCACATAGGAAACCAGAGACGCTGGCTAGGCTCGACCCGTGCGGGCCCGGGGGCGCAGTGACACCGTGCTCTTCGTCGTCTACGACGGGGTGCGGCTGCTCGACGTCACCGGGCCGCTGGAGGTGCTCACCGTCGCCAACGAGCACGGCGGTTCGTACCGGACGCTGCTCGCCTCGCCCGACGGCCGGGACGTGGTGAGCAGCGCCGGCGCCCGGCTCGGGGTCGACCTGGCGCTGCCCGACGTGCCCGGCCCGGTCGGCACCCTGGTCGTGCCCGGTGCGCCGGACTGGCAGGCCGCCGCGGGGGACCAGGCGCTGCTCGACCACATCCGCCGGCTCGCCGCCGGGTCCGACCGGACCGCCTCGGTCTGCGCCGGGGCCTTTCCCCTCGCCGCCACCGGCCTGCTGGACGGCCGCCGGGTGACCACGCACTGGGACCTCGCCGACCAGCTCGCCGCGCAGTTCCCGAAGCTGACCGTCGACCCGGACCCGATCTTCATCGCCGACGGCCGGATCATCACCTCGGCCGGGATCACCGCCGGCATCGACCTGACCCTGGCGCTGGTCGAGGCGGACCTCGGCCCGGAGACGGCCCGCGCGGTGGCCCGGCACCTGGTGGTCTTCATGCAGCGCCCCGGCGGCAGTCCCAGTTCAGCGTCCGCACCAACACCGCGAGCACCCGCAACGACCTGCTGCGCCGGGTGCTGGACACGGTGGCCGCGGACCCGGCCCGGCCGTACGACCTGGCCGGCCTGGCGGCGCTGGCCGGGGTGAGCGCGCGGCACCTGGGCCGGCTGTTCCGCAGCGAGCTGGGCATCACCCCGGCGGTGTACCTCGACCGGGTCCGGGTCGAGGCGGCGCAGGACCTGCTGGAGCGGGGCGACGACACCCTGGACGTGGTGGCCCGCCGGGTCGGCTTCGGCTCCCCGGAGACGATGCGCCGGGCCTTCGTCCGCGAACTCGGCGTCACCCCCGGCGCCTACCGCTCCCGCTTCCGGACCACCGGCATCAACCCCACCCCCTGAACCCCGCCCGACCCGGGACCTGTCCTGGCCGGCGGGGGAGCGGCCGGACGGGCAGGTCCCGGATCGACGCCGGGGTCAGCGGCGCAGGGCGGCCACGGGCTCCGGGGCTTCGGCGGGGACGGTGTCGCGCTGGCGGAGCGCGACCAGGCCGGCGGCGGCCAGCAGCGCGACGGAGAGCCAGAGCCCCACCGCGACGCCCCCAGAGTCCGACAGCGCGCCCGAGATCAGCGGGCCGACCGCCTGACCGACCGAGAACGCCACGGTCAGCAGGGCGATGCCGGCGGTCCAGCCGCCGGCCGGCAGGGCCCGCCGGGCGAGCACGGTGGCCGCCGTCGGGCCGGCCATGAACGAGCTGCCGAAGATCGCGGCCGACAGCAGCGCCGCGGGCAGCCCGGCCGGCAGCAGCAGCACCGGCAGCACGCCGACCAGCACCAGCGCCGAGACCAGCGCGGGCGCCCGGCCGCCGGGCAGCCGCCCGACCACCCGCCCCCACACGGCCAGCGTGGCCACCGCCGAGGCGAGACCGAGCACCACGAAGAAGGTGGCGATGCCCGGGATGCCGAGACCCTGGTCGCGCAGGAGCGCGATGACGAAGGTCATGTAGCTGACGTAGCCGGCGCCGAAGAGGACGTACCAGGCGAACGTCGGGGCGAGCCGGGCCAGGTCCGCCCGGGGCAGCCCGGCGCCGGTCGGCGCGGCCGCCGCCGGGATCCGCCGGACGGCGAGCAGCGCCGGCCCGACCGCGAGCACGGCCACCACACCGAGCAGCAGCCAGCCGGCCCGCCACCCGGCGTCCCCGGCCACGGCGAGCGCCGCCGGCACCAGCAGCCCGGAGAGCACCACGCCGATGCCCACCCCGGTCATGTAGAGGGCGACCAGCAGCGCGGCCCGGCGCTGGCCACCGCCGGTGGCGACCCGGGCGGCGAGCGCCGAACCGAGCACGAAGGAGACCGCCGTGGCCAGGCCGCCGACGAACCGCAGCAGGCTCAGCACCGGATAGTCCGCGGTGGTCGCGGTGAGCAGCAGGGCGAGCGCGCTGACGGCGAGGGCGCCCGCGAAGGCGGCCCGGTCGCCGAGCCGGCGGGCCCAGAGCACGGCCGTCCCGGCGCCGATCACGTAGCCGGCGGCGTTCGCGGTGTTCAGGCCGCCGGCCTGCGCGTACGTCCAGTGCAGGTCGCCGCGCATGGCGGGCAGCAGCAGGGCGTACGCGAAGCGGGTGAAGCCGAGCGCGACGACGGGGCCGGCGGCCAGGCCGAGCGCGATCAGCGTCTCGCGCCGGCGTGGATTCGGGGACATGGTTCCTCCTCGGTCGGCGGGCTCGTCGGCCCGCTGTCAGGTGGAACCGGCAGGGGTGGAGCCGCGATGGCCGTCCGGATGGACGGGTCACCCTCGGATCGGGACACCGACGTGCGCCGAGCTTCGTCCCGACCGAGAGGTTTGGTCGCGATCGTCCGCAGGCCGGCGTGCGGGTAGGTCGCCGGGATTCGGGGCAATGCACCGTCGTGGCGGAACTGCTGACGGTGGGACACGGCGCGGCCGACCGCGAGCGGCTGGGGGCGTTGCTGGCCGCGGCGGAGATCGCCCTGGTGGTGGACGTGCGGCGCTACCCGGCCAGCCGCACCAATCCAGACGTCCGGCGCGAGGAACTGGCCCGCTGGCTGCCGGAGCGGGGCATCGGGTACCGCTGGGAGGCGCGGCTCGGCGGACGCCGGCACGTCCCGGCCGGGGAGCCGGAGCCGGACACCTGGTGGACCGTCCCGGCTTTCCGGGCGTACGCCGCCTACGCCCGAACCGCCGGGTTCGACGCCGCGTTGGACGGGGTGCTCGCCGACGCGGCGGCCCGGACCACGGCGGTGATGTGCAGCGAGAGCATGTGGTGGCGCTGCCACCGCCGGCTGATCGCCGACGTCGCGGTGCTCGGCCGCGGTGCCCCGGTGACCCATCTCATGCCCGATGGCCGGCTCAGCCCACACCGCCCGGCCGAGCGCCCGCCGCCAGCCCGACGGCCACCTGCTCTGGGACCGGTGAGGCCGGGAGTGCGATGGTCCGCCGGGCGCCCGACCCGCCAGCCTCGCCGCATGCCGGAGCTGATCGCGCCCACCGCTGGCCTGCACACCGCCTGGCTGGCCGCCCGCGACGACTGGGGCCGCGGCCTCCACCAGGACGGCAGCGGGTCCGGCGCTGCCCGGGCCGCCCCCGCTGCGTCAGTCGGGCAGTTCGTCGGCGAGGAGGTCCATCAGGAGGGCGTCGTGCCAGCGGCCGTCGGCGCCGCGCTCGTACCGGCGCATGATGCCGACCGGGCGGAAGCCCACCTTCGCGTACGCGCGGATCGCCGCGGTGTTCGCCGCCGCCGGGTCGATGGTGAACCGGTGGTGCCCGTGCTGATCGACCAGGTGCCGGGCCAGGGTGCGGATCGCGTCCCCGCCGAGGCCGGTGCCGCGTACCGCCGGGTCGAGGAAGATGTCGATCGCGGCGTGGCGGTAGTCCGGGTCGGGCTCGGCGTACCACTGGATCGCGCCGACCACCCGGCCGTCGTGCTCGATCGCGTACACGGTCAGGTCGTCGTCGGCCAGGTCGCGCGGACGGCCTCGGCCAGGTCGCCGCCGCCGCGCCACCAGTGGCGTACCTTCGGGGTGGCCCGGATCGCCGCGAGGACCGGCACGTCCGCGTCCGTCGCCGGTCGCAGCGTCACCGCCCGCCCCCGCAGCACCGGGCTCAGCCCCGGATCTCGCCGTGCTCGACGCAGACCGCCGACCAGCCGACCGGCAGCACCTGCACCTTCATCCGGCGCCGGCAGTGCGCGCAGTAGCGCGGCGGCTCCAGCGCCCGGGCCGCCGCGCACGCCTGGTGGGGACCGGCGGCGGCGGACTCACCGCAGCGGTCGCACCACAGGTCGGCTGCCGTCGCCCCCACAAGCTCGGTCACCGACGGCCTCACAGCGTCGCGGAGAGCGCCTTGACCGGCATCTTCAGGTCGTCCAGCAGCGCGAGGTCGTCGGTCGCCGGCCGGCCCAGGGTGGTCAGGTAGTTGCCGACGATCACCGCGTTGATGCCGCCCAGCAGGCCGTCGCGGGTGCCCAGGTCGCCGAGGGTGATCTCGCGGCCGCCCGCGTACCGGAGGATGGTCCGCGGCATGGCCAGCCGGAACGCGGCGATGGCCCGCAGCGCGTCCTTGCCTTCCACCACCGGGCGGTCGCCGAGCGGCGTGCCGGGCCGGGGGTTGAGGAAGTTCAGCGGGACCTCGTGCGGGTCCAGCTCGGCGAGCTGCGCGGCGAACTCGGCGCGCTGCTCGACGGTCTCGCCGAGGCCGAGGATGCCGCCGCAGCAGACCTCCATGCCGGACTCCCGGACCATCTTCAGCGTCTCCCAGCGCTCCTCCCAGGAGTGCGTGGTGACCACGTTCGGGAAGTAGGAGCGGCAGGTCTCCAGGTTGTGGTTGTAGCGGTGCACGCCCATCTCGACCAGCTCGTCGACCTGCTCCTCGGTGAGCATGCCCAGGGAGGCGGCGACCTGGATGTCGACCTCCGCCTTGATGGCGGCGACGCCCTCGCGCATCTGCTTCATCAGCCGGGCGTCCGGGCCGCGCACGGCGGCCACGATGCAGAACTCCGTCGCCCCGGTCTTCGCGGTCTGCTTCGCCGCCTCGACCAGCGACGGGATGTCCAGCCAGACCGAGCGGACCGGCGAGGTGAACAGCCCCGACTGCGAGCAGAAGTGGCAGTCCTCCGGGCAGCCGCCGGTCTTCAGCGAGACGATGCCCTCGACCTCGACCTCCGGGCCGCACCAGCGCATCCGCACCTCGTGGGCGAGCTGGAGGGCGGCGGGGACGTCTTCGTCCGGCAGGTTCAGCACGGCGAGGACACCGGCCTCGTCGAGGCCGACGCCGTTCTCCAGCACCTGGGTCCGGGCCTGGTCGAGGATCTCTGGCATGGCTCGTACCCTACAAGGCCGCCCGACGGGGGAGAACCGCCCTGGCCCGGCGTTCGAGCCGGGCACCAGGGGCGTCGGAGCAGCCCGGCGGAGCGGCCGCCGCCACGCCGGGGCCGGTCGGCCGGGTGGTAACTTCGCCCGGCGGGACCGCCCATCGGCGCGGCGGACGAGGGGAGTGACGGTGGCGGACTGGCTGGCGGCGCTCGACCGTCGCGCCGAGCTGCGGGCCCGGGCGGGACTCACCGGCCGAAGAAGAGCATCGCGAGCGGCATCTCGGCGGTGTCCAGCAGCAGGTTGGCCAGCTCCCGGCCGGCGTCGTCGTCGAGCCCTTGGAGGCAGGCGACCACGTCGTCCAGGGTGGAGGTCTCCTCCGCCGGCACCTGGCGTACGGCGTGCCGGAACAGGGTGGCGGTGGAGGCCTCGCGGGCGACCTGCGGCGGCACCAGCATCATGCAGATGTCCTGCACCAGCATCCGGCGCTCGGCCCGGGCGTTGGAGACGGCGATCTCGAACTCCCGGTCCCCGGCCGAGCCCGCACCGAACTCGCTGCGCAGCGGCGTCGGGATCAGCGCGTACGGCGCCAGCGTCCCCTGCTCGGAGCCGGTCAGGTTGAGCACCCGGGAGTACGGCCGCAGCTCCGGCATGGCGCAGAGCCGGGCCAGCGGGCCGGACGGGTCGAGCAGGGTGACCTGCACCCCGCGCCGGGCGGCCAGGTAGCCGAGCGCGCCGAGCAGGGTGGACTTGCCACCGCCCGGCTCCGCCACGAAGACCGCGAGCCCGGAGCGTTCCCGGACCTCCATCGGGAAGTGCAGGTCGAGGAAGACCGGGCGGCGGCAGGTGCCGGCGGTCCGCCCGATCAGGTCGCCCCGTCGGTCGCCGACCGTGGACGCGGCCTGCGGTAGCGCGGCGGCGAGCAGCGGGACCGGCATCCGCCGGACGTAGCCGGTGTTGGCGATCGGCTCACCGGGGATGAACTCGCGGGCCAGCCAGTCCTGGTTCTTCGGATGCTGCAGCGAGATGCGCAGCTCGCGGGAGTAGAGCTGGATGAGCCGGCGGGCCCGCTCCAGGCACTCCTCCCGGGTCCGGCCGCCGACGGCGATCCGGTGCCAGCCGTGCGCGCGGGCCGAGTCCACCGGCAGCCCGGTGGTCATCTCGTCGCCGATCACCAGTGCCCGCTTGGCCAGGCGTTCCAGCTCGGGCGGGGCGTCGATGCCGTGCTCGGCGTAGTCGAGCTGCTGGGACCGGATCATGCGGAGCCGGTGCTCGAGGTTGCGGAAGGAGTCACCCGAGCCGAGGATGTCGACCCGGGTGGAGATCTCCATCGGCCAGGGCAGCCGCTCGTGGAAGTGCAGCCAGGGTTCGTGCCGTTCGGGGATCTCCAGCGGCTCCATCCGGCCGACGGCGAGCACGGCGACGTGCCGCTCCTCGCCGGTCATCCGGTTCACCAGCTTGACCGTCGACCCGTACGGGGTGCGGTAGCGCTCCACCTGCTCGGTCAGGGCGAGCAGGTCTCCGCGCTCCCACCGGCCGTTGGTGATCGGGGAGAGGGTGCCCGGGGGCGACATGCAGAGCGCGACGGAGCGGTAGAGCAGCCACTCCAGCTCCTGCGCGGTGACCCGGCGGCCCCGCATGCCGAACGCGCCGAGGACCTCGTCGAACTGTTCGACTGTGCGGCCCAGCTTGCGGCGCTCGCCGTCGGCGGTGCCCCGCCCGAAGGTGCGCAGCAGCCGCTCGGTGAGCGAGTCGCCGAGCGACCGGCGGGCGAAGGTGACGCCCAGGTAGGTCTGTCCCTCGGCGTGGTTGACCGCCATCAGGTGCCGTTGGGCGGCGACCAGGTGGTCGGCCCAGCCGGCGGTGCCGGGCACGTCGGGCAGTGGCGACGCGGTGTGCGCGTCGATGGTGCGGGCCCACTCGTCGGCGGGGAACGGCCGGGTGGTGCGGCGCAGGTGCAGCCGGAAGCCGGCCAGACCGGCGTACTGCTCGGAGATCGCGGAGAGCAGCGCCTCCCGCTCGGCGTCCGGGCGGAACGCCCAGCGCACCTCGGGCAGCCAGTACCAGGCGGTGACCGTGTTCGGGGTGAAGGTCAGGTGACCGGCGATCTCGGTGATCGCCAGCTCGACGGACGGGTCGCGATCGCCGAACTTGATCTTCGGGGGACGGACCTGGACCGGCTTGGCGGGCCGGCCCCTCCGCTCGGCGGCGGAGCGTTGCCGGGGGGTGGCCACCTCCCGGGCGGGTGGTGGTGCCACCTCCCTGGTGGTGGGCGCGGCGATCTGGCGGACGCCCGGTGCGGCCACCCGCTCCGCTTCGGCCCGGCGCCCGGCACTGTCCGGTGTGCGGCGCGCGGGGCGCTCCGGTGCGGGCTCGGCGCCGGGGTCGGTCAGCTCCGGTTCGGCGGTCGGCCGCAGCGCGGGGAGCCGGTCGCCGGCCTGGTGCGGCACCCGGTTGCGGCCGGGTGCCCGGTCGAGGGCGAG
>NZ_JAEVHJ010000068.1:0-25611 GCF_016802855.1 Micromonospora sp. ATA51
CCGCCGTCACCCGATCCCGCAGCGACCAGGCGCCGACCCCGGCGGCCACGGCGAGCGCGGCGACCACCGCGGCGAGTGCTCGGGTACGACGGCGACGGACGGGCGGAGCGGCGGCGGACATTGCCCCAGTCTTCCCAGTGCGGCCCGCGGGGTGAACCAGTTGGACCGTTACTTAACGATCAGATAAGGCCGACCGCTGACGCTGTGCGGCCACGCGGTGCGGCGGCCCGGCGCGCCGCGACTGAGGTCACTCGCCGGCGAGCAGCTGCTCGAACGGCGTCGGGACGTCGAAGGGATCAAGGTGGGTGGGCTTTTCCCGCCGATCGACCTCGCGGGCCAGTTCGCCGGCCGCCCGGTCGATCCGGTGGACCAGCTGATCCTGTGCCGTGTCGCCGGCACCCCAGTCCTCCGGGGCGGCGAACACCGCGGTCGGCAGGACCACCGCGTGCAGGTAGGCGAAGAGCGGCCGCAGCGCGTGTTCCAGCACCAGCGAGTGCCGTCCCGTCCCCCCGGTGGCGGCGATCAGTACCGGCTTGTCCACCAGCGCGGTGTCGTCGAGGACATCGACGAACATCTTGAAGATCCCGTTGTACGACGCGCTGAACGTCGGCGTGACCGTGATCAGTGCGTCCGCGCGCGCGACGGTCTCGTGCACCCGCTTCAGCTCCTCGGACGGGTAGCCGGCGAGCAGGTTGTCGACCAGGTCGTGCCCGTGGTCGCGCAACTCGATGAGCTCGACGTCGACCTCGGCACCGAGCTGTTCCAGCTCGCGCCGGGCCGCAGCGGCGAGCCGGTCGGCGAGCATCCGGGTCGACGACGGCTGCCGCAGACCGGCCGACACGACTGCGATGGTCCGCCTCATCGGTTCTCCCCCGCCGCAGCGGCCTTCAGCGAGGCGTGCGTCGGGGCGTTCGGCACGTGTGCGGGGCGGCCCACCGCGAACTCCTTGCGCAGCACCTGCACGACCTCGCCGAGCATCTCGATCTGCTGGAGCACCGTCTTCCGCGGCACGCCGATCCCGTCGACGTTGAAGAGCTGGCGCTGGTAGTCGCCGCCCGCGTACTCGCGGAAGGCCAGGGTCCGGTCGATCACCTCCTGCGGGCTGCCGACCAGGAGGGCCGTCTGCCGCATCGTCTCCTCCAACGACGGCCCATGCCCGTAGGCCGCCGAGTTGTCGAAGTACGGGCGGAACTCGCGGACCGCGTCCTGCGAGTTCTTCCGCATGAACACCTGCGCGCCCAGGCCCACGATGGCCTGGTCCGCGGAGCCGTGCCCGTAATGCTCGAACCGCCGGCGGTAGAGCCCGACCATCCGTTGGACGTGCTCCTTGGGCCACAGGAGGTTGTTGTGCAGGAACCCGTCGCCGTAGTACGCCGCCTGCTCGGCGATCTCAGGGCTGCGGATCGAGCCGTGCCACACGAACGGCGGTACGCCGTCCAGCGGCCGGGGGGTCGAGGTGAACGACTGCAACGGGGTGCGGAACTTGCCCTGCCAGTCGACCACCTCCTCGCGCCACAGCCGGCGCAGCAGGTCGTAGTTCTCGACGGCGAGCGGGATGGCGTTGCGGATGTCCTGGCCGAACCACGGGTAGACCGGTCCGGTGTTACCGCGCCCCATCATCAGGTCGACCCGACCGTCGGCCAGGTGCTGGAGCATCGCGTAGTCCTCGGCGATCTTCACCGGGTCGTTGGTCGTGATCAACGTGGTCGAGGTGGACAGCACGATCTTGTCCGTCCGGGCAGCGACGTGGCCCAGCAGCGTGGTGGGCGAGGACGGGAAGAACGGCGGGTTGTGGTGCTCACCGATGGCGAAGACGTCCAGGCCCACCTCCTCGGCCAGCTTCGCGTACTCCACGACGGCCTTGATCCGCTCGTGCTCGGACGGATTCCGTCCCGTCATTGGGTCGCGGGCCACATCGCCCACGCCAAAGATTCCGAACTGCATCTCAGCTCGCCTGCCTCGCTCGTTCCGATGACGCTTGACCCCATCAGCAACCCGGGGCGAACGAGGCAAATTCCTTGACCAAGCAAGTATCTTGAAGTGGCGGCGCTCACGGGGCGCCCGGCGAGCGCCGGGCTTCCCCTACCGCCGCGCGGCGGGCTACGTACCGGACTGGGCCGTCGCCATCGTCGTGCCAGCCCGCAGGGTCGCCAACGCGCCGCTCCAGGCCGCCAACTGGTCGAGCATCGTGTTCACCGCATCGACCTGGTGAGGGCCGGGCTTGAAGACGCTGAAGTTCTCGAAGTCGGTGAAGAGCGAGAGGGCCACCTGCGCCCGTACGTCCGCGATCTGCAACTCGGCCACCACCAGGCGCAGGTGCTCCACCGCCCGGGTGCCGCCGACACTGCCGTAGCTGACGAAGCCGGCCGCCTTGTTGTTCCACTCGGCGTAGATAAAGTCGATCGCGTTCTTCAGCGCCCCGGACGTGGAGTGGTTGTACTCCGGCGTCACGAAGATGTACCCGTCGAACGAGGCGATCTTTTCGGCCCACCGCAGGGTGTGCGGCTGGGTGTACTGGCCCATCGACGGGGGTGTCATCTCGTCGAGGTGCGGCAGGTTGAAGTCCTTGAGGTCGACGAGTTCGTACTCGGCGTCGCCACGCTTGCTGGCGATGTCGTGCACCCAGCGGGCCACCGCCTCCCCGTTACGACCGGGACGGGTGCTGCCGATGATGATGCCGATTCTGGTCATTGCCGCCCTTCCTTCCGTGTCCCGAGGCGCTCGGGAGCCGTCGGCGGTTACCCCGTCTGCGTGGTTTCGAACGGGCACGGGCGTTCCGGTCGCCCGCCGAGACGGCGGTTAGTCAAGCGCAGGCGGGGTAGGCCCTGCTGACGTGTCTGGTGCGGGCCGGTTGAACCTGGCCCCTCCTGCCGACGACCCATCGGGGAGGACCGACGGTGTCACAGGACTATCGCAAGAACCCGGAGGCGATTTCTCGGCTGTCGCCGGAGCAGTATCGGGTCACCCAGGAAGCCGAGACGGAGCCACCCTTCAACAACGCGTACTGGGACAACGAGGAGGCGGGCCTCTACGTCGACATCGTGTCCGGTGAACCCCTGTTCGCTTCCGTCAACAAGTACGACAGCGGTACCGGCTGGCCGACTTTCACCAGGCCGGTCGAAGCGGAAAACGTGGTCGAACTCCAGGACTCGACCCTCGGCATCACCCGCACCGAGGTCCGGTCGGCGCACGGGGACAGCCACCTTGGCCACGTGTTCGACGATGGTCCCCCGGAAGCCGGCGGGTTGCGTTACTGCATGAACTCCGCCGCACTCCGGTTCATCCCCCGCGACGACCTCGAGCGTGCGGGTTATGGGGAGTACCGCAACGTGTTCGAGCAGGCAGACCGGGGAGCGAAGCGATGACCGACACGACTGAGAAGGCGATCCTGGCTGGCGGCTGCTTCTGGGGAATGCAGGACCTCATCCGCAAACGCGACGGCGTGCTGGCCACCAGGGTCGGGTACACCGGCGGGGACGTCCCGAATGCGACGTACCAGAACCATGGCACCCACGCCGAGGCGATCGAGATCGTCTTCGACCCGGCGAAGCTGTCCTACCGGGATCTCCTCGAGTTCTTCTTCCAGGTCCACGACCCGACAACGAAGAATCGTCAGGGCAACGACGTCGGCACCAGCTACCGGTCAGCCATCTTCTACTGCGACGACCAGCAGCGGCAGGTCGCAGAGGACACGATCGCCGACGTCGACGCCTCTGGCCTCTGGCCGGGCAAGGTGGTCACCGAGGTCAGCCCGGCCGGACCTTTCTGGGAGGCTGAGCCGGAACATCAGGACTACCTGGAGCGGTATCCCGCAGGCTACACGTGCCATTTCGTACGGCCGGACTGGAAACTTCCCCGCCGCGGGGAGAGCGCAGCTAGGTACTCCAGCGCGGGAGGGGACAATCGGTCTTCACCGAACCGGGGCAGTCCCCACTCGACGAGACGGAGGTGCGTATGCCACCTGACCAGGACCCGTGGCCGACGCTGGAGGAGTTGCTGCGCGAGGAGGGCGAGCTGGAGCTGCCGGGCCTGTCGGAGTCGGACGCGTACGAGTTGGGGATGCTGGCCGTTGCCGCCGCGCGGGAGCAGCGGCTACCGATCGCGGTGGGTGTGTGGCGGGCCGGGCGCCAGCTGTTCCACTGCGGCCTGCCGGGTTCGACGCGGGACAACGACGGGTGGCTGCGCCGCAAGGGACGGGTGGTGATGCGGTTCGAGCACTCGTCCCTGTACATGTCCCGGCTCTGTCGGGACCAGCAGGTGACGCTGACGGAGAAGTTCGGGTTGCCCGCCTCGCGGTACGCGGCCGCCGGGGGCGCGGTGCCACTGCGCGTTCGCGCCACCGGCGTGGTGGGTTGGTTCGGCGTTTCCGGGCTTCCGCAACTGGCGGACCACCGCTTCGTCGTTGAGACGCTTCGCACGTTCTCGCACTAGCTGTCTCCCGCTGCCGTGCAGCCCGACCGGCCGCACCGCACCCCGGCAAGGCTGAGAGGCGGATCCTGGGCGGGCCGTGATCACGGCGCCCAGGCGCTGTGCTACCCCCTGCTCACTTCGGGCCGGTGACGGTGAACGGCAGCGCAACCCGCGTCCCGGAATCGGCACCCGCCACCGTGATGCTGGTCGAGCCCGCCCCCGCATTCCCCGGAACGCTGACGGTCGCGCCGGAGATGACGCCGTCACCATTCGCCCGCACCGTGCTGGTCGCGAGGCCCTCACCAAAGCTGATCGTGAGCACCTCGTTCGGCGCGAATCCGGAACCGTCGACCGTGATCGTCGTACCGCGCGGTCCCGACGTGGTCGACAGCGCCACCTGCGGTTGGTACGTCGGCTCTTCCGGCTCCCCGGTCACCCGGGCGGTCGCCGTCGCCGGTGTCCGCGAGGACGCGCCGGTGGCGGTGACGGAGTACCGGCCGGGCTGCGCGTCACGGGACGTCGCGATCGACGCGTGTACCGCTCCCGCCCCGGAGGCCGCGACCGTCATGCTCCGCGCGGGACTGGTGCCGAGAGTCACGGTCACCTGCTCGCCGGCGGCGAACCCGCTGCCGTCGACGGTGATCGCGTCACCGGCGGCGACGGTGGCGGACGCGGACACCGCGGTCGTCGGCTGGAGTCCGCCACGCGCCACGGTCACGGTGAAGGTCTCCGTGCTGCTCGACCGGGTGTCCCAGGCGGTGACGTGCACCGTGTACGTGCCCTCCTGCGCGTAGGTGTGCTGTCCGCTCATCGCACCGGCCGGGCCGACCGTGACGTCGTCCGGAACCGTGCCGTCACCCCACTGGACGCGGGCGTGGTAGCCGGTCGGGTCGGGAACGCCGCCGGTGACCGAGCCGAGGTTCGCCGAGAGGACCTGTCCGGCGGTGGCCGTCTGGTCCTTCGGGGCGGTGGTGGCCAACGCGGGGGCCGGCGTGCCGTCGTCCGCGATGGCGAACACGTGGATCCGGCCCGCCGACCCGGGGTCGCCGGTCTGCGTCGGCAGGGTCACCGACACGAGCGTCTTGCCCGTCGGGATCTGGTACGGCGTGGTGGCGAACAGGAACGGCTGGGCGCCGTCCCGGCTCGTGCCGCTCAGCCGGTACGCGGCCTTCGCGACGACGATGTTGCCGTAGGACGGGGTGCCGTTCGCGTTGCCACCCAGCGTCCAGTCACTCATCTGGATCGGGATGCTGGCGGTGCTGCCGTCGCTGAACGTCGCCGTGCCGGTGGTGCTCTGGTTGCCCTGCGTACCGGCACCGATGAACGAGACGCTCTTGGCATCGGTCGGAAGGTTGAGGACGATCGTCCTGCCGTTGCCGGTCGCGTCGTCCGGCTGCCCGGCCGGGATCGCCGGCAGCGTGAAGTGCAGGCCCGTGCCGGGTACCTGGTGCTGCTGGCCCTGGGTCACGCCGGCTGCCGCGAGGGCGGCCCGCGAGTACGACCACGACTTGGCGTCGCAGTTCGCCGCGAGGGCGCCCTCGTCGCCGATGCAGACGGTGTCGAAGGCCGCGGTGAGGCCCGAACTCGGCGCGTAGGCCACGTCGACGCCGACGGTTGCCGAGCTCTGGCTGCTGCCGTCGGTCACCGTGACGCCGGCCTGGTGGTAACCCGGCTTGGCGTAACTGCTCGTCGCCGCACCTGCGGCCAGTGCCGCACCCGCGTCGCCCGGCAGTTTCAGCTCCTCGTTCGAGTCGGCCGACCCACAGCCTGCCGCGAGCACCGTCGAGGTCGACGCGAGCGGTAAGCCGGTCCAGGCGAACCTGAGCGGCTCGAGCCCCACCGGCCTGCCCGGCAGCCTGCTCGGTCAGGTCGATGCGGTGACCGCGAGCGCCGAGAACCCGCCGAACGAGACCGCCGCGAACCTCACCGACGGCAATCCGTCGACCAAGTGGCTGGCGTTCAACCCGACGGGCTGGGTGACCTACCAGCTGGCCAAACCGGCGGCGCTGGTGCGGTACGCGCTGACCTCCGCGAACGACGCACCGACCCGTGACCCCAGGGACTTCACGGTGCAGGGGTCCAACGACGGCAGCACGTGGACCGACCTGAACCGGCAGACCGGGCAGAGCTTCAGCGGCCGGTTCGCCACGAACACCTACAGCTTCAGCAACACGACCGCCTACGGCTACTACCGGCTGAATGTCTCCGCGAACTCCGGTGACTCCCTCGTTCAGCTCGCCGACTGGGACATCAGCGACGGCTCGAACGTCGGGCCGCCGGCCACCCCGATGGTCAGTGTCATCGGCGCCGGGCCGGTCAGTGGGCACAACATGAAGCCCGGGGCCGGATTCACCGGGCTGGCCTCGCTGCGATACTCGGGCGGCGCCGAGGCCGACGGTCGTTCGTATGCGACCAACAAGCTGTTCGACGTCGACATCCCGGTCGGGCCGAAGACCCGGTTGTCCTACAAGATCTTCCCCGAGTTCACCGGCCAGGACACCCGGTATCCGTCCACCTACGCGGCGGTCGACCTGCACTTCACCGACGGCGGCTACCTCAGCCTGCTTTCGCCCGTGGACCAGCACGGATACCCGCTCACAGCCGCCGGGCAGGGCGCGTCGAAGGTGCTCTACGCCGACCAGTGGAACGCGGTGCAGTCGGACATCGGGGCGGTCGCGAACGGCAAGACGATCGACCGCATCCTGCTCGCCTACGACGATCCCCACGCGACGGCCGCGACCCGCTTCCAGGGATGGCTCGACGACATCACGCTAACGGCCGCTCCGACGCCGATCGACGACTCCAGCCCCACCAATTACGTCGACACCCGGCGCGGGACAAACGCGTCGGGCTCGTTCTCGCGCGGCAACAACCTGCCGATCTCGGCGATGCCGAACGGCTTCAACTTCTTCACGCCCGTCACCAACGCCACCTCGAACTCGTGGGAGTACGAGTACCAGCGGAACAACAACGCGGCGAACCTGCCCACGCTGCAGGGACTTGCGATCTCGCACGAGCCCAGCCCGTGGATGGGTGATCGCAACCAGATGTCGGTCATGCCGGTGCCGGCGGGCGGATCGCTCACCGGCGCGCCCAGCCGTCGGGCGCTCGCCTTCAGCCACGACGACGAGATCGCACGGCCGGACTTCTATCAGGTCACCCTGCAGAACGGCCTGATCGCGCGGATGTCGCCCACCGACCACGGTGGGATCATGGCGTTCACCTTCCCGTCCGGGCAAGCCACCGGAAGCCTCGTCTTCTACAACGGCACGTTCACCATCGGTACGGACGGCACGTTCACCGGCTGGGTCGACAACGGAAGCGGCCTGTCGGCCGGTCGCAGCCGGATGTTCGTGTCCGGCACCTTCGACCGGGCGCCGACGACGTCCTCCGCCACCTCCGCCACCTTCGACACCTCCGGGAACTCGCAGGTGACGCTGCGCATCGCCACGTCGTTCATCTCGGTCGACCAGGCGCACCGGAACCTCGACCTGGAGGTCACCGGCAACAGCCTCGACCAGGTCCACGCGGCCGCCACCGCGGCATGGGAGGACCGGCTCGGCCGGATCGACGTCCAGGGGGCGAGCGAGACGCAACTGGTCACCCTGTACTCGAACCTGTACCGGCTGAACCTGTATCCGAACTCGCAGTCGGAGAACACCGGCACCGCCACCGCGCCGCACTGGCGGTACGCGAGCCCGGTGTCGGCGCCGACCGGTCCGTCGACGGCCACCCAGACCGGCGCGAAGATCGTCGACGGGCAGATCTACGTCAACAACGGGTTCTGGGACACCTACCGCACGGTCTGGCCCGCGTACTCGCTGCTGTACCCGGACGTCGCCGCCAGGATCGCCGACGGGTTCGTCCAGCAGTACCGAGACGGCGGGTGGATCGCCCGCTGGTCGTCGCCCGGCTACGCCGACCTGATGACCGGCACCAGCGCGGACGTCGCGATGGCCCAGGCGTACCTCAACGGCGTCAAGCTGCCCGACCCGCTCGGCGCCTACGACGCGGCGATCAAGGACGCGACCGTGGCGTCCGGGCGCAGCGAGGTCGGCCGCAAGGGCATCGAGACCTCCCTGTTCCTCGGGTACACGCCGACCTCCACTGGCGAGTCGGTGTCGTGGGCGTTGGAAGGCTTCATCAACGACTACGGCATCGGCAACATGGGCGCGGCCCTGGCCAAGGACCCGGCCACGCCGAGGTCGGAGCGCGACCGGCTCAACGAGGAGTCGCGGTACTTCCTGCAGCGGGCCCGCAACTACGTCAACCTCTTCGACGCGAAGACGAAGTTCTTCCAGGGACGCGACCCGGCCGGCAACTTCCTCGCCGGCGACCCGCTGGACTGGGGTGGCGTCTACACCGAGACCGACGGGTGGAACTACGCGTTCACCGCCCCGCAGGACGGTCAGGGGCTCGCCAACCTGTACGGCGGGCAGGAGGCGTTGAAGGAGAAGCTCGACCAGTTCTTCGCCACCCCGGAGAACGCCGACCATCCGGGCGGGTACGGCGGAACGATCCACGAGATGCTCGAGGCGCGTGCGGTACGCATGGGCCAACTCGGCATGAGCAACCAACCGTCGCACCACATCCCGTACATGTACGACTCGGCAGGCGCGCCCGCCAAGACGCAGGCGATCGTGCGGGAGATCCTGCAGCGCCTCTACGTCGGCAGTGAGATCGGCCAGGGCTACCCGGGCGACGAGGACAACGGCGAGCTGTCCGCTTGGTACATCCTCAGCTCACTGGGCATCTACCCACTGCAGGCCGGCCCGTCCAACTGGGCCATCGGCTCGCCGCAGTTCACCCGGATGACCGTCCACCGGCACAGTGGCGACATCGTCGTCAACGCGCCGAACAACAGCACCAGGAACGTCTACGTGCAGAGCGTGGAGGTCAACGGCAAGGCGCAGCGCGAGACGTCCATCGACTCGGCGGTCCTCGCCCGCGGCGGCACGATCGACTTCCAGATGGGCGCGAATCCGTCGTCCTGGGGCACCGGAAAGACCGACGCGCCGCCGTCCCTGACCCAGGGCAACGCCGTGCCCAAGCCGTTGCAGGACACCACCGGCCCCGGTCTCGGCACCGCCACCGCGAGCGGCGGGCAGGACGCCGCCAAGCTGTTCGACGACTCGTCGACCACCCAGCTGACCTTCGCCACCGGCACGCCGCAGATCACCTGGGTGTTCCGCGGCGGCAAGCAGACGCCGACCTACTACACGCTCACCTCCGGGGCGAGTGCGGGCGACCCGACGGACTGGCGGTTGCAGGGCTCCAACGACGGGATCACCTGGACCACCGTCGACTCCCGCAGCGGCGAAGCGTTCCCGTGGCGCGCCCAGACCCGGCCGTTCAGGATCAGCGATCCGGGGCAGTTCGCGCAGTTCCGCCTGGCCGTGACGAAGACGGTCGGCGCCGAGAAGACGACCCTCGCCGAGATCGAGTTGCTCGCCGGCGGCGACGTCGAGCTCGGCGGCGGCGCCGTCGCGGTCACCGCCGCGAGCAGCGTGCACGCCACCTCCGGTGCCGCGGTGTCGGTGCCACTGGCCACCGTCACCGGGGGCGCCGCCACCGGCTACCAGGCCACGATCGACTGGGGCGACGGCTCGCCGGCCACCCCCGGCACGCTGGCCGTGAGCTCGCGCGGCGTGTACAGCGTCAGCGGCTCGCTCAGCAGGACGGCGGCTGTCGCGGCCATCAGTCGGGGGGACAAAGGGCGCGCAAGGGACGGGTACGACATGGGGGCAGGGCCTTTCGACTCGATCCGGGTCGAGTGCGTCGAACGTCTGGGCGGGGAGGACGGTGGCGTGGCTACTGCGGTCGACCGATTGCCATGGAGCGCGAATGTGCTTACCGGGCGCTCAGGCCGGGGGAACCGCCGGTCGGCGTTGGCGTCGGCGCCCTCGTCGGCGCCGGCACGACCTGCTGATCGGCCTGATCCGGGGGCGACGTCGAACAGGTGTAACGCAGCACCGTCCGAGGTGGACGGCCGCACCACCTGGGCGACCGCTTCGCTCCGGCCGGCCCGTGACGTCGCCGGGAAGACGCGGGCTCGACCGACGGCGTCATGGCGCCACCCGGCAGGACGCTCGCGCCCCTGGTGCCGACCCGGGCATCTCGGCCATGCACTCTCCTTCGGAGTTGCACCGTACGGGCCATGACATCGTTGTCACAAGGACGCGTGACCTAACGAAGACAGGCGTAGTGGACTGTCGCTGATAGTTCCGGCCACACCACGGCCGTGTCAATGGTCCAGCACGAGAGCAGGACTTAAAACGGATGTTGAATTAAGTATTGGCAATATCTTGACTTGAGCCTTGGCGGGGAGCAAAGCTCGCTGACGCCAGCACCGGCCGTCCCACGGGTGCCTCCGGCTCCCGAGGCCGAAGCGTGCGCAAGGACGCTCCCCCGACCCAAGGAGGCGCCGTGAGGCGACCCACCATCGCGGCGCTGGTCGCCGCGTCGGCAACAGCCGGTGTGCTGTGCACAGCCGCGCTGCCGGCGGCAGCGACGGCAGGTACCGCACACCGTGGCCCTGCCGTGGCCGGAACGTACTCCACCGAGGCCGGGAACGGGTGGCACCAGCTGCCCACCGTCCACGTCGGCGACGACCAGGGCGCACCCGCCGACGCGACCGTTGTCGTCGACCCCAGCGAGACGCGGCAGCGCTACTCCGGGATCGGCTTCTCCCTCGACGAGACGAGCGTCTCCAACCTCTGGAAGCTCAGCCCGGCGAAACGCGAGGAGGCCATCCGGCTGCTCGTCGACCCGAAGCACGGCGCGGGACTCGACCGGTTCCGGGTGACGATCGGCAGCCCCGACGTCATCGAACATCTGCCCTTCTGGTCGGAGGACGAACTGCCCGCGGGCGTCACCGAAGACTTCGGCCTGAACTACTTCTCCATCCAGCACGACCTCGACCTGCACATCATCGACACCATCAAGCTGATCCAGCGCTACAACCCGCGCGCCACCTTCTTCGCCTCCGCGTGGAGCGCCCCGGCGTGGATGAAGACGAACAACCGGTTCACCGGCGAAGTCGCGCTCCGCCCGGGCAGCACCACCAGCTACTACCAGGTGGGCAAGCTGCGCGACGACTGCATCGACGTCTTCGCCCGCTACTACGTGAAGTTCGTCCAGGCGTACGCGAAGCACGGCATCCACATCGACGCGCTGACGCTGCTGAACGAGCCCGGCATGGACGTCGTCTATCCGGCCATGGACATCAGCGTGGCGCAGCAGCAGAAGCTGGCTCTCGCGATCGACCGCGAGGTCGCCGCCGCCAGGCTCGACACCGAGCTCTACGTGCATGACTTCAACTTCTGGGACTGGCGCGACCCGAACAGCACCGAGACGAAGAACTACTACCGGATCCTGCAGGACGCACCGGACGGCTCGGTGACAGGTGAGCAGGTGCGTGCGGCGACCGACGCCATCGCCTTCCACCCGTACTGGGGCGACCCGACGGTCATGCGTGACGCGTACGAGCAGACCGGCAAGCCCGTACACATGACCGAGACGAGCGACCTCTCCCCCGCCACGATCCTGAACTACTTCCGGCTGAACGCCAGCTCCTACATTCTCTGGGCGCAGGCGACGGACCAGGACGGTGGGACGCTGCACTGGACGGGCGAGCGGAACAACAACATCGACTGGGAAGAGGTCGGCCGGACGTCGAAGTGGCCCGACCGCCTGGTCAAGGTCGACACCACGAAGGGCGACTTCAGCGTCCGCAACGAGCTGTACCAGCTGGGACAGTTCGCGCGGTACCTGAGCCCGGAGGACGTACGGGTGGAGTCGAGCGCCGCGGCGAACGGCGTTAGCAACGTGGTCTACCGAGGCGAGGCGAACCACTTCGTCGCCGTGCTCGGCAACAGCAACGATGCCGCCACCAGGGTACGTGTGGTGCTCGCCGGCCAGTCCTTCGTCGAGACGGTGCCCGCGCATTCGTTCGCCACGTTCCGGTGGAAGGCACCGCTGCCGCCGACGAAGGGCAATCACGCGCCGGTGCTGGACAACGTGGCCGATGTGGTCGCCGACCAGTACCACCCGGTGCGGGTGCCGCTGACGGCCACCGACGCCGACGGCGACCGACTCGCCTTCTACGCATCCGACCTGCCGGAGGGCACCAGCATCGACGCCGCGACGGGGGTGGTGACGCTTCGTCCCACGGCGGCCGGTGAGCGGGACCTGACGGTCGTCGTCACCGACGGCGTCGCAAGCGACAAGCTGACCGTCCATGTAACCGTGCGGCCGCACGGCGCACCGGTCGGCGAGAAGGTCGAGGCCGAGTCGTACGTCGAGCAGCACGGCTGGGCCGATGGAGGTGGCAACTTCGTCGAGAGCAACGCCGCCGCCAGCGGCGGCAGGAACATCGGCTGGACCGCCGCCGGCAACTGGCTGAAGTACCGCGTCGACATCGCCCAGCCGGGAACCTACGACCTGGAACTGCGGGTGGCCAACGGCACGGGTGCCGCCGTGGCGGGTGCGGTGTCGTTCCGTGACGCGAGTGGTCAGGTGCTGGCAACGGCGTCGGTGCCGGACACGGGCGGCTGGGCGAGCTACCAGTCGGTGCACGTGCCGGTCGCCCTGACGGCCGGCGACCAACTGGTCACGGTGTACTGCGAGAAGGGCGGGTTCAACCTCGACTACTTCCGGCTCGCGCCGCAGTAGTGCGGCGGGCGACTCGGCGTCGGGGTTGAGCCAGCAACCGCCCTATCGGGACGACGTGTGGTTCGACGACCTGAGTTGCGAAGGCGGGGTGCTCATCGACGTTGATGCGCGGCACTTGCTGCTCTTCACCGAACTGGGGCAGTTCTCTCTTGAGCAGCGGTACGCCTACCGTGCGGGGCTGCTCGACGCGTACCGGCGCACCTGGGGCGGGTGGACGGTGAGCTGGGCGTACGACGGGATCGGCGACCTGGTGGCATACCTGGGGGAAGAGCCTGACCAGGTACGCAGCGAGCGCGCCTGGTGGGACGGCCTGTACCCCGACGGCGGGCAGCGGCCGGACGGCCCGGTGGAATACCTCGTCAGCGTGGCCGACGCTGGCCGGTGCCGTCCGTACGCCCTGCCCTTCGAGTCCTGCCCGCCATGGCGCCTCGGCCCACGCCTGCTGGACCGGCTCGACTCGCGCGACCTCGTCACTGCGTGCTCGGCGCACCCGGCGGCGGGGCTGCACCTCGACGTCGCCCGGCGCCGGGCCGGGCTGTGGAGTATCCGGCCGCTGGCCGGGCTGGCTCAGGACTGGTCCGAGCTGTGGCCGGGCTGGGAACTGGAGCTGTAGGGCGACGACCTCAGCCGGCAGGTCGCCGAATGCGTTGGGAGGGTCAACCTGCCCGGCGTTGACCTCGCTGCGGAACGGGCCACGCTCGCCGAACGGGTCGACCGGTACTGGTTCGTCGAGGAGCGCATGCGGGCGGCCGGCCAGGACGTCGACCAGCTCCGGGAGTGGAACCTCGGCGGCATCGGGACCCTCCTCGACGCCCGCGTCACCCCTGACGAACTCGCCCGGGTCGTCGCCCTGATCCGCGGCTGACCGGCCAGCGCGCGGCCTCATGGGCTGGTAGCGGCCCGTGCACGGTCACCGTCGGAGGCATCAGGGGGTCGGGGCGGGCGGCATTCCAGGATCGTCGGTACGGCGGCTGATCGATGACGGCCACCCGCGTCCGTTCCAGCTGCGGCGAGGTCGGGATCTGGCGAAGCGATCCCGATCTTGAGGTCTTTTGTCAACGCCAATGGCGTGTTCTTATAACGGGACGACGAGGTCAGTGACCTTGTCGCGGCGACCGTCGTCCATCCCGCTCGGTGACCCTCCATCCCCATATGTGAAAGGTGCAACGATGCACAGGAGATCGACGTTCCAACTGGCAGTCCTGACCGCTACCGCTGCGACATTCTTGTCGGCCGGTGGAGCCGTCGCGGCGGTGGGGACGGCAGCGCCCGCGATCGCCTCCGCGGGTGTTGCGGCGTGTGAGCCGGGTGCCGAAGGGCACAGCGCGGCGCGGGTGAGCGAGGGCGCCACCGCACAGGAGCCGGAGCTGTATTCCAAGAATGAGGCAAACGCCTACGGCGTGATCAAGGATTCGCCGCGCCTGCCCAACGGCAGCATCACCGTCCCCACCGTCTTCCACATGATCTCCGACCACGCCCTCGGCGCGGCCGAGACGAACAGGTGGAACACCCTGATCGCGGCGCAGATGACGGTGCTCAACGATTCGTTCGCGGGCCGCACGGCGGCGAACGCCTCCGACACGCCGTTCCGGTTCTCTCTCGTCGACACGACGTGGACGGTGAACAGCGACTGGTACACGGTCGTGCCGGGCAAGAACGAGCGGGACATGAAGCATGCGTTGTACAGCGGCGACTCCCGCACCCTGAACGTGTACGCGGCCAACATCGGCGGGGGGCTCCTCGGCTGGGCGTACTTCCCGAAGGGTTACAACAACGGCCGGGACTACATCGACGGCGTGGTGATGCTCGATGAGTCGATGCCGGGCGGAACCGCGGGCAAGTACGCCCTGGGTGACACGCTGACGCACGAAGTCGGGCACTGGCTGATGCTGGAGCACACCTTCGCGCACGGATGCTCCGCTTCCGGCGACTACGTCGCGGACACTCCGCGGGAGGCGGCGCCGCAGTTCAACTGCCCGGTGGGCGCGGATACCTGCACGGCACCCGGGCTGGACCCGATCCACAACTTCATGGACTACACGCAGGACTCCTGCATGAACATGTTCACCGCCGGACAGGCGGACCGGATGAGCGACGCCTGGGTGGCATTCCGGGCCGGTGGCATCCAGTAACCAAGCCTTGGTGGGCACGTGTCGGGGTTGACGGGCCGCGGCCGGCGGCTCGTCAACCCCTGTTGTGGCTGCTGGATCACCTCAGGCGATACGGCATGCCTGACCGCCGAGAACGGCCGGATCACCCGGATCTGCGCGATCCTCAACCTTGACGCCCGTCCCCTCGAGCTCGGCGCTCAGCGTCTGGGACATCGCGACGAGGTGGGCCAGCTGGCGTGGCCGGTTCGCCGCGGAGGGAACCGGTGGGGCGCTCAAGAGCCGCGAACCAGGGCTCCATGATGCGGCCGGCTCGGGCTAACAAGCCCGATGGCTACCTTCTCGGCTCGTACCGCATCGCCACCGCGCCCGAGCCGAACTCCAGCCGGCTCACGAGCTTGAAGTCGACATGCTTCGATAGTCCGGCGAACAACGTCGGCCCGTGGCCCGCGAGCCTGGGCTGCACCACGAACTCGTACTCATCGATCAATCCCAGCTCCGTCAACGCCAGCGGGAGCTTCACGCCTCCTACGAACAGTCCCTTACCAGGCTCCCGCTTGAGCTGCTGAACGGCCTTGGCCAGATCTCCGCGCACGAGTTCCGCGTTCCAATCGACCCGCTCCAGGGTGCTCGACACGACGTACTTCTTTGCCGCGTTGATCGTCCGGGCGAAGGGTTCCACCCAATCAGGTCTCGCTTCCGTCGGCGCCGGCGGCCGCCACGCTGCCTCCATCATTTCGTAAGTCACCCGGCCAAAGAGAAGCGCATCGGCCTGGTTGAGGTTCCCGACGTGGTGACGATGCAAGTCTTCGTCCTGCGGGAATTGCACGATGATCGCAGCACCCGTCCAATGTGACGTTGATGGAGTACCGAAGGGGTCGCACTTCGCAGGAGTACCGCCGATGGGGTAGACCGGCGGTCGGGCTATGCGACACACCGGCGTTGTTCACCAGCATGGTCAGCGGCTCCAACGCGCACACATCGGCGATCGCGTCCACACCGGCGTCGGTGGACAGGTCTGCAGCCACTACCGGAGGTGGCGCCGGTGACGAGTGCGAGCTTGTTCATGGTGCTGTTCCTTTCGGTTGTGCTCATGCCTGTTCGCCGTTGAGCCGGGCTCTCTCCGTTGGGTAGTGGCGGGCGACGTCCGCTGGCCGGTCATCACCAAGCAGATCGGGGGCTCAGTGGTGCCCCCAGTCGCTGGAAGTACCACGCCCGGCACCGGTATGAGGCCCGGTAGCCCCTCGCCCAGCGTCTCGACGGCGCGCCGATCCGTCTCGGCGGCGCCAGCGAAGTCGGACCAGTTGTGGATGAACAGCCTCCGCCCCGACCTCACCACGATCCCCCTGCACGGGGTCGAGCCGAGCCACGTCGTACTGGTCACCCGGGCCGGCGACCGCGGCCGCCTCGTCGCGGCTTTCCGCAAATACGCCCGAGCCCACCTCACCGGTCCGGACCCGGCCGAACCAGCGGGCGTTCCTCTCACACGATCCGAGGAATGAGGCGAGGTACCTACCGAGCCGGCTGCGCTTCACCGCCCGGCGTCAAGCACGTACGCGATTCTCGCCCGGCCGCAGCCGGAGCCGATGGCTTCGACGGTGACTGGTCGCCGGTCAGCAGGGTGACCGTGGCGGAGGAGGGCGGCGGCGTGGCCGGGGCGCCAGGCCGGGAAGCGGCCGCGGCCGGCGTGCGCTCAGGGCGGTGCCGACCAGGGCAAGAACCAGCGGTTTCGCGAGCATCGGGCTCCTCGCCCGCTCAGCTGCGCGGGCCGGTATGCAGATGCGTAGATGGGCTCGGCGGTCCAGACGTGGGCCCCGCAAGTTCAGCGGCAGTGACGCAGGTCACTCGGGATGAACTTTCACCCGCCGGTCACGTCAGGAACACCTGGATACCTCAGCGTTCATCCAGGGAGAATGATGCGTTCAGTTCGCAAGATATCGGCGCTGGCACTGCTGGTGCTGGGCGTCTCGGCGGTGGCTCCGGGGGGTGTGCCCGCGTCGGCGCAGCCCGGGGCCGCGAAGCCGGCGACCACACCCCCGGTCGCGTCCAAGCCCCGGACGGTCACTCTGCTCACCGGCGACACCGTCCACCTCAGCACCGTGGACGGCCAGACGGCTGTCAACGTGGTGCCAGGCAAGGGACGGGAACGGATCCCGTTCATCACCCACAGCGCGGGCAAGGACGTGCGGGTCATCCCCGCCGACGCCGTCGGCCTGCTCAACCGGGGCAAGCTCGACGAGCGGCTCTTCGACATCTCGATGCTGGTCAAGTTCGGCTACGACGACACCCGGGCCACCCTGCCGCTCATCGTCCAGCACGGCAGCGCCGCCCCCGCCGGCCTCGCCGGCGCCCGGACCACCCGGAAGCTCTCCGGGGCGAGCGCTGTCGCGGAGAGCCGCGCGGACGCGGTGTCCTTCTGGAACAACGTCACTTCCACCGGGAGTGGCACGGAGCGGCAACTGCGGGCCGGGCTCGACAAGGTCTGGCTCGACGGGCTGCGCCAACCGACCCTCGACGTCAGCGTCCCGCTGACCGGCGCGCCGGAGGCCTGGCAGGCCGGCTGGACGGGAACGGGGGTGAAGGTCGGCGTGATCGACACCGGCATCGACCAGACGCACCCCGACCTGGCCGACCGCGTCGCCGCCGCGGAGAACTTCACCTCGGACCCAGACACCCTTGACCGGGTCGGCCACGGCACCCACGTCGCCTCCACCATCGCCGGCACCGCGGCCGCGTCGCAGGGCCGTTACAAGGGCATGGCGCCCGGGGCGACGCTCTACAGCGCCAAGGTCTGCGTCGAAGAGGGCTGCCCGGAGTCGGCGATCCTGGCCGGCATGACCTGGGCGGCGCAGCAGGGCGTCAGGGTCGTCAACATGAGCCTCGGCGGACCGGACAGCCCGGAGACCGACCCGATCGAGGCGGCCGTGGCCGACCTCACCCACCACTACGGCGTGCTCTTCGTCGTCGCCGCGGGCAACAGCGGCGAGGCCGGCGAGTCCACCGTGAACTCGCCCGGCAGCGTGACCGAGGCGCTGACCGTGGGCGCCGTGACCAAGACGGGCTGGCTGGCCTCGTTCTCGAGCCGTGGTCCGCGCGCGAGCGACGCCGGCATCAAGCCGGACATCACCGCGCCCGGCGTCGGCATCCTCGCCGCCCGCAGCTCGACCTCCGACCTGGAGCCGTACTACGAGAACCCGCAGTACACCAGCCTCAACGGCACCTCGATGGCCACGCCGCACGTGACCGGCGCAGCGGCGATCCTGGCCCAGCAGCACCCGGACTGGTCGCCTGAGCAGATCAAGTCCACGCTGATGGCAGCCGCGCAGCCGAACGCCGCCACCGGCGTCTACGAGCAGGGCGCGGGCTTCGTCAACGTGAGCCGGGCGATCCAGCAGACCGTCACGACGAGCCCGGTGAGCGTCGCCTTCGAGCGGACCGCCACCGCGCAGCAGCGCACGATCACGTACGCGAACAGCGGCTCCTCCGCCCTCGCTCTGGCTGTGTCTCTCGACGCCAAAGACGCCGACGGCGCCCCGGCGCCGGCCGGCCTGTTCAGCCTCAGCGCCTCCTCGGTGACGGTCCCGGCCGGCGGCACGGCCACCGTGACCGTCAGCGTGCAGGCCGGCGCGACCTGCCCGACCGCTACTTCGGCGGTGAGGTGACCGCCGCCGGCGGCGGCGTGCAGGTGCAGACCCCGGTCGCGCTCGACATCGCCCGCAGCGAGCTGACCCTCAAGCTCGTCGGGCCGGACGGCGGAGCGCCCACGCCCGAGCAGGGCTGGGTGACCATCCTGACCGATCTGGATCGGCAGACCATCCTGGTCTTCGACAACCCCGCGGTCACCAAGCACCGGATCCGTCCGGGCCGTTACCTGGTCCAGACCTATCTGTTGACCGGCGACCCGTACCTTCCGCACATCGCTTCGCTGATGCGCCCGAGCCTCGACCTGACCACGGACCAGGCGCTCACCATGGACACCCGCCTGGCGAAGCCGATCGCGGTGTCGGTGCCGAACCCGAAGGCCACCGCGGTTCATCAGGAGTTGGGCTGGACGATCCGGATTGAGCAGCCGCAGATCTGGGGCAGCAACGACCCGTTCGGCGTGCTGATGGGCATTCCCTTCGACCACCTGCGAACTGCGCAGATCGGGGCCGGCGAGACGGCCGGCTTCGTCTCCTACGTCAACGGGATGTGGGGCCAGGTGCGTCAGGGCAGCCTGCACAACAGCCCGTACGTCTACCGGGTCTACCTCTATGAGCCGGAGAAGATGATGACCGGGCTGACCCGCAAGCTGGGCGCGGACGACTTCGCCACGGTCAACTCGCAGATCAGCGCGGACGTGGCCGGCGTGCCGGTTGCGCGGACCGCGGTCGCGCATGCGCCCGGCAACTCGCCGATCTACCGGGACGAGCGCAACGTCCCGCCGAGCTTCAGCTACGACGTGCCGAGCACCATCACGGAGTACTACAACCAGGACAAGCAGGCGGTGTGGCAGTCGACCTCGGCCCAGCTGAGGTACACGTACTACCAGTCGGCGTGGACCAGCTTCCAGCCCGGGCGCACGTACAACGTGAAGTGGGCCAACGCGGTGGCCGGGCCGGTCTTCCCGGAGCCGAACTTCGGCCAGCAGTTTGCCACCCGCTACTGGGGCGACCTGATCGGCGGGCCGGGGCCGCTGCACGGCGACGGCACCGGGCACATGGGCTTCCGGCATGTCCGCGGCGGTAGCGTCGAGGTGAACCTCTACCGCAACGGGGTCAAGGTCGGCGACGCGAACCAGGCGCCCTGGGTGTGGGAGGTGCCTGCGGAGCCGGGTGACTACCGGTTGGCCGCGACCTTCCGCAGCGACCCGGCGTTCACCCTGTCGACGGTGGTCGACGCGGAGTGGACCTTCAAGTCCGGGCACGTGGGCGACGGCGACCTGGTGAAGCTGCCGATGACGGCGATCCGGTACACCCCGGAGCTCAACATCAACAACCGCGCGCCGGCCAACCGGCTGTTCGCGATCCCGGTCTCGCTCGACCGTCAGGTCGGGGCGGCACCGGGCCAGACCAGCGCCTTGACCGTCGAGGCATCCTTCGACGACGGCAAGACCTGGCGGCAGCTGACCGTGCAGCGCTCCGGCGAGCAGGCCGTCGCCTGGGTGCACAACCCGGCCGGCACCGGCTTCGTCTCGCTGCGGGCCGCCGCGACGGACACCAGCGGTAACACGGTCAAGCAGACCGTCATCCGCGCCTACCGGTACTGAGGGTTGGGCCCCGGACGCGCGCCGACCGGCGCCGCGTCCGGGTCACCGGTGCCAGAGCAGCCGGTCGCGGATCCGCCGGGCCATCGGCGAGTCCGTCCCGTCGAGCTCGGCGAGGGCCTCGCTCCACGCCTGCCCGGCCAGGGCCGGGTCGCCATTGGCGGAGTGGAAGTCGCCGATGGAGACCAGCACCTCCGCGGTGTGGTGGGTGGCCCGGGCGGCGCGGAACGTGTCGATCGCCTGCTGCCAGGTCGCCATCGCGTGCGGCAGGTCGTCGATCATCGAGTACGTGTGCGCCAGCCAGGCCTGGGTGGTGCCCACCCCGTGCAGGTCGCCGAGGGCCTCGAACTGCCGCCACGCCTCGACGAACATGCCCAGCGCCTCGGCCTGCCGGCCGAGCCAGCCCTGTGCCCGCGCGATGGCCAGCAGGGCGTTGGTGGCGCCCCGCACATTGCCCTCGGCGCGAAAGAGCGCCCGCGCGGCCTCGGCATGCCGGATCGCCTCGTGGTAGCGCCTCTGGTCCAGCCGGATCTCGGCGATGTTGTTCTCCACGTGGCCCTGCTCGGTGCGCCGGCCGAGCCGGTCGAAAAGCGCCCGGGCGTGCTGCAGGTGTGACAGCCCGCGGTCCAGATCCGCCAGGAAGTAGCAGGCGCCGGCGAGGCTGCGGTGCAGCAGAGCCTGGGCGGCGGGGTCGTCCCCGGTCGCGGCGAGGCCGGTGCTCGCCGTTGCCGCCCACTGCTTGAACTGCGCGGTGTCCTGGAAGAAGTTCTGCAGGGCCAACGCGATCTGCCAGGCCGTGCGAGGCCGGCCGCGCTCCGTGACCCGCGCGACGATGTCGGTCAGCACCCGCTGCTCGGCGGCGAACCAGGCCATCGCGTCGGCCCGGCCGGTGAAGCCGCGCCCGGTGACCCCGCGCTCGGACGGCTCCGGCTCCGGCAGCGGCACCTGCGGCAGCAAGGGCAGATGTGCCGCGTACGCACTGAGCTGGTAATAGTCGTAGACCCGCTCGATGGCAGCGTCCCGCTCGGCCGCGTCGTCGTGCTCCTCCCCGAGCTCCACGGCATAGGCGCGCAGCAGATCATGCATCCGCCACCGTCCGTCGCCGGGCTGGACCAGCAGCTGCGCCCCGAGCTCGGCGAGCAGGCCGCGGGCGGAGCGCAGGGACAGGCCGCCCAGGGCAGCCGCCGCTTCCGTGCTCAGCTCCCGGGCCGGGTGCAGGGGCAGCAGCCGGAAGAGCCGGGCTGCCTCGGGAGTCAGTGCCCGGTAGGACCAGGAGAAGATCGCCTCCAGATCGGCGTGTGCGTCCCCGAAGCCGGCCAGCCGGCCGTCGGCCTCGGCCAGCTCGCCGGCGACCGCGGGCAGGCTGAGCCCGGGCCGGCCGACGCTGCGGGTGGCGACCAGCGCCAGGGCCAGCGGCAGCCGGCCGCACCGAGCGATGATCTCGTCGACGGCGGCCGGGGCGGCGGTCGCCGCGTCGCCCAGCCGGCGGGTGAGCAGCTCGCGGGCCTCGGCGTCGGTCAGCAGGTCGAGGTGCAGCGGGTGGGCACCCGCCGGGCCGCTCACGCCGGTGATCCGGCGGCGGCTGGTGGCGATGACGAGACTGCCGCCGGTGCCCGGCAGCAGGTGCCGGATCTGGTCCCAGTCGCGGCAGTTGTCGAGCAGGATCAGCATCCGGCGCTCGGCCAGGATGCTGCGGTAGAGGCCGGCCTGGGCGTGCAGCTCGGCCGGGATGGCGGCCGGCGCGACCCCGAGGGACCACAGGAAGCCGCGCAGGGCCTCCGCCGGTGTCATCACCGAGTCGCCGGAGTCGAAACCGCGCAGGTCCGCGTGCAACTGACCATCGGGATAGCGAGCGGCCAGCTGGTGGGCCAGGTGCACCGCGAGGGTGGTCTTGCCGACGCCGGGCATTCCGTCGATGACGAGCGCGGTGGTCCGCTGGTCACCGGCGAGCAGCGCCGCCGCGGCGGCCACGACGCCGCGGCGGCCGGTGAAGTAGGGGTGGTCGGCCGGCAACTGCGCCGGCCGCTCGGCCCAGGTCGGCTGCGACAACTCCAGCTCGGCTGGCGGCCATAATTCGGCTCCGCGCCGCTAGGCGGCGCTCCGGGCCGAATGAAGGCCGGTCTGACGCCGCGCCGCGACCTGGAGCCGGCGGCCGGGGCGTCGTGGTCGAGCAGGCTGTCCCGGGCCGCGCGCAGTTCGCTGCCCGGCTGGATGCCGAGCTCGTCGGCGAGCCGGTGCTCGATGTCGGCGTAAGCCGCGAGGGCCTCGGCCCGCCGGCCGTCGGCGGCGAGCGCGAGCAGCAGCCGGGCCTGCAGTGCCTCGTCCAGCGGCTCGTATTCGGCGGCCAGCCGGATCGCGGGCAGCACCGCCTGGACGCAACCGGCCCCCAGGGCGGCGTCGGTCGCCGCCCGGACAGCCGCGAACCGCTCGCCGTCGACGGCGACGAACTCCGGGTGGGGCCGACCGCCGGCCTGCAGGCCCGAGGCGCACCGGTCGCGCCACAGCGCCAGCGCCTCCCGGTAGAGCTCGACGGCCGGCTCGCCGGAGCTGCCAGCGGCCTGGGCGACCAGGCGCCGGAAGCGCAGCAGGTCGAGCGACTCCCCGTCGATCCGCAGCCGGTATTCGGCGCCGTCGCGGATCAGCACCGAGCCCGCTGCCCGCGTCGGCAGGCCCGGCTCGAAGCGCCGCCGGAGCATCCCGACGTGCCGGTGCACCACATTTACCGCGCTGGATGGAGGGTCGGACTCCCAGAGCAGGTCGACGAGCTCGGCGACGCTGACCGCGCCGCCGGCCCGGGCGAGCAGCAACGCCAGGATCAGCCGCTGCTGCCGGGTGCCCAGATCGATTTCGGACTGGCCGCGCCAGGCCCGCACCGGGCCGAGAACGGCGAAAGAGAGCGGGCTGGTCATCTTGATGCGATCCAACTAGGGCTGCTTGCCACAATCGCCATAGCATGGCAGGGCGCGCGCCGCGAATTGGGCGCACGATGCGGCAATGTGAGCTTCGACTCAGCGGCCGGATCGCCGGCCGGCCGTCCCTGCTCAGGCCGCCTCGAGGCCGGTGCGCAGGGCGCGCAGCGCATAGTGGGTCCGGGACTTCACCGTGCCGATCGGCACTCCCAGCCGGCCCGCGACCTCTTCCGGTGACCGCCCGACCAGGTAGACCTCGGAGAGCAGACTGCGCTGCGCCGGGCTCAGCCGGCCGAGCGCGTGCCGGATGGCGTGCGTCGCCAGCGCGGTGCCGGTGGTGTCGTCACCAGCGGGAATCCAGGTCATGTCGACGAGATGGACCTCGGCCGGGCGGCCCCGCCGCAGCCGGACGCCGTCGATGACGAGCCGCCGGGCGACGGTGCAGAGCCACCGGCGGGCGGCATCGGGCTCGGCCGGCACCGAGTCGAGGTGCCGCCAGGCCCGCAGCATCGTCTCCTGGAGCAGATCCTCGGCGGTCTGCCGCTGGCCGCCGGTCAGCACGAGCAGGAGACGCAGCACGGCTCGGGAGTGGTCCGCATGCAGCGCGGTCATGCGCTCGGCCCGGCCGGCCGGTGATTCGTCGGGCGCCCGCAGCACGATATCTCCCCCACAGGCAGGAGCAACGGTGAATGAGGCACGAGCCTAGGGACGGTCGATGCGAATGGACTGACGCCTAAGTGCGGATCGAGTGCCGTCGCGGATCGCAATCGGTCACGGACGCGACGTGACCGCCGCGAGCAGGCCGGCCAGCCGCCGGCCGGTCCGGGTCTGCGCGTACGGGATCAAAGCCAGCGCCTCCTGCCACGCCCGCACCGCGGCGTCCTGGTCGCCGCCGGCGGCGAGGGCGTCGCCGAGCAGCGCCAGCACCTCCGCGGCCGGCGCCGACGCCGAGGCCTCCTGGTAGGCGACGGCCGCCTCGCGCCAGCAGTCGACCGCCTTGCCGGGCTCCCGGCGGGCGGAATGCACCTGGCCGAGCACCTCCCACGCCTCGGCGATGCCGAGCCTGTACTGCGCTCCGCGCGACAGCGCCATCGCCTGCTCGGCGCAGCGCACGGCCTCTTCCGCCCGGCCCAGTTCGGCGTAGCTCGCGGCCATGATCACCAGGACGTCCGCGAGCAGCTTGTCGTCTCCGGCCGCCCATGGCCCCAGCGCCGCGGAAAGCGCCCGGACGACCTCCTCGTGTCGCCCCTGGGCGCTCAGAATCATCGCCCGGTTGATCCCGGCCCGGGTCATCTCGTCGTACAGGCCGAGCCGGGCGAGCAGCTCGACCGCCTGGTCGAGATGCCCGACCGCGGTCTCGTGCTCGTGCCGGAAGTAGGCCGCCCCGGCCAGGCTGCGGTGCATCCGGGCCTGCCCGACCAGGTCGCCGCCCGCCCGGGCGGCCTCGAGGGCCACCTCGCCGGTCGTCGTCCAGTCGGCCCACCGGCCGCTGCGTTCGAAGAAGTGCTGCATGCCCAGGGCGAGCTGCCAGGCCTCGGTGTGCCGGCCCTGCCGGGCGGCGCGGCCGACCAGCGCGATCAGGACCTGCCGCTCGGCGGTGAACCAGCGCATGGCGTCGCCGTGGCCGGCGAAGCGCAGCGGGGTCTCGCCCGGCCCCGGCTCGATCATCGGGTGGTACTCGGAGGCCAGCAGCCGCTGGTGCGCCTGATAGCCGGTGGCCCGGTAGAAGTGCAGGCAGCGCAGCTCCGCGGCGGCACGCTCGGCCGGGCTGTCGTTCTCCTCGCCGAGCTCCGTGGCATAGGCCAGCAGCAGGTCGTGGGTGCGGTAGCGGCCCGGCAGGTCCTCGCTGATCAGGTGCGCGCGGCTCAGCTCGCCGATCAGCGCCCGCCCGCTCCGCAGCGGGACGCCGGCCAGGCCCGCCGCCCCGGCGATCGAGATGTCGGGGCCGGGATGGATCGGCAGCAGCCGGAAGAGCCGGGCGGCCGGGGCGGAGAGTGCCTGGTAGGACCAGGAGAAGACGGCACGCAGGCCGGTCTGCGGGTCGTCGCCGTCGAAGCCGTCCAGGCTCCCGGGCGCTTGGGCCAGCTCGGCGGCGATCTGCGCCGGTGGCGTCCGCGGCAGGCTCGCCGCGCGGGCGGCCACCACGGCCAGCGCGAGCGGCAGCCGCCCGCAGCTGGCGATGATGGCGTCGATCGCGGCCGGGTCCGCCGCGACGCGGCCGATGATGGCGTCGATCGCGGCCGGGTCCGCCGCGACGCGGCCGGCG